>JAFGOE010000058.1 GCA_016926625.1 Candidatus Zhuqueibacterota bacterium | reverse complement strand
ATGGTAACCGATATGGGTAGCTGTGATGGTATAGACTCCTTCCAGCAGATTTTCGATTTCAAAATGACCCGATGGATCGGTCGATGCGCCGTAGCCAGTCCCGGCAACCGTAATGTTCGCTCCATCGACAGGGAGTCCTGTTTGTTCATCCAGCACGGTTCCGTACAGCTTAACGGTGGATTGACCGTACACGGCACCCGGATGAAGGATTAGGAAGATAATGGATACTATGTAGACTTGCTTCAGCATGTTACCCGCCGCTTATGTGTGAAGTTTAGTGGTGAAAACAGGGTAAAAAATGTAATTCAGAATATGGAAATAATTAAGTAATCTGGTGAACCTGAAATTGGATAAGAGGGATGGAAAACGACTTATTGGATGCAAAAATAGAGATGAAAGCCAGGCGAGCCTTTGAGGAATCATGACTATTTGCCGTGTACGTTAGATATCGACTGGCCTGAAACGTGGTGAACTGTTCGGATGGAACGGGAAGGTCTGGTCATAAAAAAACCGGCCTTCATAGCGAATCCGGATAGAATACAAACACATAAAAAAATACTACCTCACCCGCGAAGGTCAACATATGCCTAAGTGTACTGGCAGGTCTCCTGGCTAAGGGCATCAAACCTACTTATCACGCCTTCCCATTTAAACGTGTTTAAACAGTGGCTTCTCGCTGATTCAAGATTGCAGAATCGTCCGTGATGTTCGTAGCCCAATACAGTAGCGGGGCTGCAACGGAATTTAACCGTTTTCCCTATTATCCATTTCTGGCACCGTACAAAATTAAAAAGAACCGGATATAATATAAGGTAAAGATCGAAAAAAAGCAAGGAAAATATATATCGAAAAGTCTGTTTTATTTTTTATTCTTTTTCCGGTAGACAAAATCAAGTTATCGGGCATTATGTTTTTTTCTTGACTATCATTAATAAAATTTATATATTCAATTAAATTTAAATGATATACTCTGATAATTCTTCAACTGACCTAAAGTCCTGGTGTTCGTCCGACACAGAGTGGGTTTAACTGATTAATCTGGTGATTCTGAATTAAAAAAGCATAATTATAGTCCTGCTCAATTATAGAGATCAATTTATGAACTTTCTTCGATTTTTCGCTCAGACTCCCATTATATTGTTTATGATGTTTATCATGTGGTTGATGCTAAAATATTCATCGGTTTTGGCCATCAATCTCATCAAGCTTATGATAACGCTGTTAATGATCGGTTCGTTCGCTAGATATTATAAACGAATCGTATGGGATACGTATTGGGCATTATGTAATCTACGTTTTTTCTCCTTGTTCAGGATCAGAAGTTGTACGACTGAAGTATATGATAATGTAGCCCAATACATATTAGTTGTTATGGTTGGCGTTCTTATTTATATGCTTTATGAGAGCGTCCGCGCATTTGTACCTAAAAAAACCAAATGACTTCGTCAGAATTCAGCATATTTCTGTGGTACGGTGATAAGAGGCTAGTAATTCACTGTCACTCGAATTAATGTTTCATTAATCCATGTAAAAGACTCAGATAAGATCGGTAGAGTCTGATTAGATCTTCTTCGAGTTGAAAAAAAATTTCAAAAAATTAACTTTTCTCTTGACAAATAGGAAAAATCGTTTATATTAAAAATACAGATCGAATGTACATGTGACCAGATTGGGAAAAATTAATTATTATCAATAGCTGAATTTTTTTTTGATCGATGCGGTAACGTTAACGCCATAAATAGCATAATTCATATATATTAAATGAAATGAAGCATGGCGACCATTAAAGAAATCGCTGAGTTAGCTCATGTATCGATAGGAACGGTAGATAGAGTGCTTCATAACCGAGGCAGGGTTTCTAGCGATACAAAGAGAAAAGTCGAAAAGATCATTAAGGAATTAGATTACAAGCCTAATTTACTGGCCAGACAACTAAAATTATCAAGAGATTACACGTTTGGCGTTTTGATGCCAGAGCTTCATCAGGACAGTAAGTACTGGGAACGGCCCGCCTTAGGAATCTACAAAGCAAAAAGAGAACTCGAAAGCCAGAAGATAAATATCAAATTTTTCCATTTCAATCGTTACTCAGAGGCATCGTTTATTGAAAAAAGCAATCGCCTCCTCAATGACCATCTCGATGGCCTGCTGATTACCCCCATATTAATTAAACCAGCCAGAGAACTGATACATAAAATTCCGGAAGATATTCCGTACGTCTTTTTCGATTCCGATATCCCCGATTCGAATCGTCTGACATTTATCGGGCAGGACCCGTACCGCAGCGGGATGTTGGCTGCCAAGTTGATGCGGTTGATGACCATGACCGACGGAAGCATTGCAATCATCCGCATCCTGCCAGAGGATTATCACATCGACCAGCGAATAGAAGGTTTTTTACACTATTACCGTGAAAACGATGGAAAGAAGAATATTCAAATCTACGAATGGAAAGAGCAGAGGGATCTGAGTTCATTGGACATCATCAGCCAAAAAATTCTGGATGAGCAATCTGATCTCCAGGGAATCTTCGTAACCAACGCTCTCACGTATCTGATCGCCTCATTTCTTGAAAAACATCATACTGAGAGACATATAAGAATTATCGGTTATGATTTGATAGATAAAAATGTTGACTATTTACGGAGTGGAATGATCGATTTTCTGATCAATCAATTTTCGATTGATCAGGGATATCAAGGCATATATTCTTTATTTAAACATTTAGCACTGAAACAGAAAGTCGATGATACCATCATGATGCCGATCAATATCGTGATGAACGAGAATATCGATTATTATTATTACTCTACCGATGATCTGGGTCGTTGAAAATAGTAATGACAGAAGAATCATGGGTGCTATCAGCGGGATACATCGTCTCATCGAGTAGATAAAGAAATAATCTAAATCAGTGGCTTAATTTTAACCCAAGGTTTTAACCTTATCTGATCTGGGCTTTGTTTTATCCTGCCTGGATGAGGCGGATGCCAAATCGATGAATCAGCACGATCTTACACACCAAAACAAACCTATCCAGAATCTCTTATTGCGACATGCAGTTTCATGTCTTCCGATGATTTCCTGTGAGGCTAATCAATTAGTATATACAAATGTAACAATAATTCAAGCATTAGTCACTCTGAACGATGTACTAAAACGTTTTGAAGGAGGTGGTGCTTGGAATTAACGTATTGCAGGGGTTAGGGTCTAATTAAATGGAAAAGGAATCTAATGAATGGAGAAAAAAAATGAACAAAAAACTTCTTTTTACCATACTGTTGTTAATATGTATGGTACCTTATCTTTTCGCGGGAATCACTGGTAAGATTGCCGGAAAAATAACCGATGCTGAAACTGGCGAGCCGCTTCCCGGTGCTAATATTGTGGTTCAGGGTACCATGCTCGGCGCAGCATCTGATAGGGAAGGTGATTATTTTATCATCAATGTTCCGCCGGGTACCTATACGTTGGAAGCATCGATGATGGGCTATACGACTCTAATCAAAAGTGAAGTAATCGTAAAAGCAGACATCACACAGAACCTGGACTTCGCTCTGGGATCAACAGCCCTGTTAGGAGAGGAAGTTACCGTCGTTGCCGAACGAGATGTGATCGCAATGGACGTTTCTGCGAGTCAGGTCAGTTTAGGTGCTGCTGACGTAAATGAGATTCCTAATGTTACATCCGTTGAAGAAGCCATCAACCTACAAATGGGAGTGGATTATGATCCTACGAGTAGAGCGTATGATGAACGAGCAGAAATTACAATACGAGGTGGAGGAAGAGGACAGAATGCGTTGATGGTCGATGGTTTGATGATGGTGGATAACCGTGCCAATCGACCCATGATGTTGGTTAACCTGAGCACTGTCAAGGAAATTAACATCATTAAAGGAGGTTTTAATGCGGAATACGGAAATGTGCGTTCCGGATTAGTCAACATTGTAACCAAGGAAGGAGACCCGAAACGATACAGCGGATCAATCGATTTCCGTTTAACTCCCGGCCACTTAAAACATTTTGGTGAATCGATTTTCGATCCGGATAACTATTATTTACGTCCGTTTCTCGATGAAGCCGTATGCTGGGAAGGAACAGATAATGGTGCCTGGGACGCTGAAACTCAGGCAAGATATCGATACTTCATGGGATGGAATGAATTTGCGAAAACATTGGAAGGCGTAACTCCGGAACAGGCCAGAGATATATTCATCTGGCAACATCGCTGCGAAGGCGCAGAAGAACTCGGTCGCGATGAGGGAAGTTATGGCGACAAACCGGATTGGGTCGGAGAAGCAAGTTTTGGCGGACCGGTCCCGTTTATCGGTGAAAAACTGGGTGATCTAAGCTTTTTTGCCTCTCATCGAAGCAATTATGAGTTGTTTGCACTTCCCACGTTGAGGGACTATTATCAGGAACAGACATCTCAGTTAAAACTAACCAGCCATTTAAATCCATCAATGAAGATCATCCTCGATGGTATTTACGCGGAAACTCACTCCGTTTCTGCTGCCCCGCGTGGTTCGGGTATGGATGCCTACATGACTAGTGGTATCGATATACTTTATTCACCCATTGCCACGGGAGCTGATTATGTGCTTGCTGAGAGCGCCGCGATGTACAATCCTTATGCTGTAGTTCCGTTTGATGTCTATAGCTCGATGCTGGGACTCGGTTTCGATCATGTGCTAAGTCCATCCACATTTTATAATTTCAGAGTATCCCACACCAGAACGAAGAATTTCTGCAACGGCCCCAGAGATTGGCGTGATGAGACAATTATCCGATATTTTGGAGATTATGGCGTGGATGAAACTCCTCTCGGATATAAAACCGGTATTGAGGTCATGTTCGATGGTATGAGCACTACTGGTGATGGAGCAACCCGTGATTGGTCCGAGGTGAATACACTCAATGTCAAATTCGATTTGACCAGCCAGGTAAATAAATATAATCAATTGAAAACTGGATTCGAATTCAATTACGATGATCTGGACATGCATTACGAACACAACCAGATCGGTGATGCTGGTAATAACTGGCAAGTCGAATGGAAACGATATCCGTATCGTGGTGGTGCATACATTCAAGATAAACTTGAATTCAAAGGTATGATCGCTAACTTCGGACTACGACTCGATATGAATAACCCGAATTCAAAGGCGTTCGTCGTGGACCGATTCTCTATGTATTTCCGAAAGAAGTTCATGGATACGTTCCAGGATCTCGCCCCGTACGAAGATGCAAAGGTTCGCTGGAAGCTCAGTCCCCGCTTGGGAATCTCTCATCCGATTTCTGACAAAGCCAAATTGTATTTCAATTACGGTCATTTCTACTCCGTACCAACCAATATGGAACTGTTCCTCATCATGAAACGAGCCCAGGGGCTCAGTGACGTCGGCAATCCCAACGCGGATTTAGCACGTACGGTCGCATACGAGCTTGGTGTCGAATACGATGTTTCCGATATGTTCCTGCTTCATCTATCCGGTTATTACAAGGATATCACCGATCAGTTAGCCAACATTAATTATGTCGGTTTCGACGGTGGCGTCAATTACTGGTCACACGAAAACAATAACTATCAGGACATCCGCGGTTTTGAAGCGAGAGTCGAAAAACGATTCGGTAAATGGGTCATGGGTTGGGCGAACTATAACTATATGGTCACGACATCGGGTTACGTCGGTCGTCAGACCTACTACGAGGATCAAAGACGACAGGTACAAGAGGGACTCATGAACCCCGTCCAGGAGCGTCCGCAAGCTCGTCCCATCGCTCGTGCCAATATCAGTTTCTTCTCACCGAATGACTTTGGACCAACGCTCGGAAGCTTCTATCCGTTTGGCGATCTTCGTCTTGATGTACTCTATCAGTGGAGAGCCGGACGGTATGAAGGCAGAACGAATTACCAGAACTGGAATCCGGTCGGTGATGTCGACGTGATCGATGAATTGCAATGGAAAGGTCGAACCATGGTCGATATGCGATTGCGAAAAAATCTGTCACTCAAAGGGTTCAATTTCGCCCTGTTCATGGAAGTTACGAATCTGTTTAATTTCAAATATCTGGAAGAGGCAGGCTTTGCTAATTTGGACGACAGAGTCAAATATATGCGTTCGTTACGTCTGGAACGTTATAATGGTGACAATGTCGCCACCAAAGAAGAATACGAAGCCATGGGTTATAAAGCCGGCGATGATAAACCGGGCGACGTGAAGAGTGATGACAAACCCTGGATTGATATGCCAAACCGAGAATTCCTTACCTATTATAATCCAAGAGCATTCACGTTTGGACTTCAAGTTAATTTTTAAATAGGTAAAGATTAATCTGATAAAAATAAGGATTATAATTATGAAAAAAAACTATATAATAATAGGACTCTTATTAATGTGTTTCCTATTGACATATAACATTGTCTATGCAGGATTCACGAAGCAAATCAAAGTAGGGTCTTATCAGACGTTCGTCGAGGATAATACCCATCAGGGTGAAACCTCGGTTGGCGACCGTGGAGCGATGTACCAAAATGCCTTCTGGTGGGGTTGGCCAGCTTGCGCCATACAGTTTTCCGGATGGTATCTCGGTACGAAAAATTGGACGGATGATAATGGGACCGTATGGCCTGTGAAACTAACCGGCGCCGCACCTGTGACGGTGAACGAGCAGCAGGCACAGATGCCTGTGGCTGACGAAGACGGGTACTATATTCGTCGCTATATGCGTTATACTCCGCCAAAGGTTGTTGTCGATGGTTATGAGACAAATGATCCATGGCCATTGGAAGCAGATGAAGTTGCTCCCGATAAGATCCCGGGCACGGCAGATGTCTATGTGAAATCAACCATTAATACGGATATGGGCGTTCAGATCGACCAGCGTGTACTCGCCTGGAGCCAGAAAGACCACGATGATTATATCATATTTGATTTCGTTTTCACTAATACGGGAAATATCGATCTGGATGAGGAGATTGAACTTCCGAATCAGACTCTGGAAGGTGTTTACTTCCTTCGTTCAAGCCGTATGGAACGATGGGATTCTGAACACTGGTACAGCGGTTTCGGAGAATATGAAGAGGATTCACTGCGCATGCGTTATGCCTATCCCGGAAGAAGGAAGTCGGATGATCGTGACTGGACCGGTAACGGATATTGGGCCAGGCAACCAGGTTGGCTCTGGAACGCACAATCAGCGGGCCAGGCTATACTTCATGTCGATAAATCCGTGGATGATGAGACCGATGATTTTAATCAACCGATGATGACCGGAACAGAGAACAGCGACCTTCTCTGGATTCGAAATGATCCGACGTCGACAGGCCCCGCGGACTGGCAATCGGTCTATAAGGTCATGACCGAAGGATGGGAATGGCGAGGCATGGTACCGCGACTGACAGATGCCACGAACCCGTATCCTGAAAAGACGATTCGTCCCGGTTACCGCTCGGTTAGAATGCAGGATTTAGCCATACCTGGTGTTAAATTTATTCTGGATCTCGAATGGGTGACTTATGGCGCTGCTTATTTCTGGGCTGCCGGACCTTACACGATGAAACCCGGCGATTCGTTCCGTATCATCTGGGCAGATGGATTCGGCATTATCAATCCGCTAAAAATCTGGGAAATTGAGACCAAATGGGAAGCGGGACAAACTGTCGAACCTCCTCCAGGCATGACGTTCGATGATGCGAACAATGTCGGTTTAAATGATAATATGCCGCCGCCCTACAAAAACAATCCTGACCTGTACGACCATGATAAAAACAGCTGGGCCAGAGATTGCTGGATATTCACGGGTATCGATTCACTGGTAAAGAACATGAACGCTGCTCAATGGAATGTCAGACACAATTACGAAATCCCGATTCCACCACCGCCACCATCTGTCGATGTTAAATCACAACCAAATCAGATCGTGATCGAGTGGGGCAGTGAATCGGAAGAGGCATCGGATTTTGCAGGATACAGACTATATCGATCCGAGGGTTTCTGGTATGAAGGTTATTTGAGAAACACGAATACCACCGATCACGGTGAGTGGGTACTTATAGAGGACTTTCCTGGTAAGAGCACTCATAGTTACACGGATACGGACGTAACACGAGGTGCCGCCTATTTTTATAAGGTCACTGCCTACGATAATGGTACCAGTAATGGAGAAGATGTCTACGGAACGAATAAGGTGCTGGAAAGCGGACATCATCTCAATGTGACCAAACGTGCTGCCTACTTGACCCGGGCTGCCGCAAGCAGTCTTGACAATGTGGTTGTAGTTCCTAATCCGTTCAATATCAGCGCGAAAGAACTGCAATTCCCTGGTGAAGAGAGAAAGATTATTTTTTACGAATTACCTCCGGTTTGTACTATCAGCATTTATACGGAAAGTGGTGATCTCGTCAGAACAATTGAACACACGAACTTGTCCGGTGATGAAGCATGGGGAGTATTACCCAATGAGTGGATGACCTCAGAAACAGGTCAGATAGTCGTAAGCGGTATCTACATCGCTCATATCGAGACGCCGGATGGCGAGAGCGTCAATCGTAAAATTGTAATCATACGTTAAATAATAGGCGAGAATATACCGGATGGAGTCGGTATGTTACGACATTATCCGGGAATAATCAAGGAGTATAATACTATGAAGAAAATAACTATATTGCTAGTAGTCGTTCTTTGCACTACTATCTTTACGGTACCTGCTCAATCAGCTCTTAAAAAGATTGGACAGACCGGATTACAATTCCTGAAAGTTGATGCTTCAGCCCGAGCGGCAGCGATGGGCGGTGCATACACGATGCCAGGGAATGATGCGAGCGCGATGTTTTATAATCCGGCCGGTATCGGAATGATGGACAAAAACTTCGATTTTTTTGCTAACAGGACAGAATGGATTGCTGATATCAGTTACAATGTAGCCGCTTTAGCCAAAGATTTCGAAAAATGGGGTACCTTTGGCGTTAGTTTCATTGTAGCAGATTACGGTGGCGACCTCATTGGTACACGTTATGCTAACAATGAGAAAGGTTACGAAAAAACTGGCGATATCGATGTCGGAGCGTATGCGGTCGGTCTCAGTTACGCCCGATCGCTGACCGACAGGTTCTCTATCGGAGGTCAGATCAGGTACGCAGGTCAGCACCTTGGCAGCAGTCTTATTACCGTAGGCGGTGAAGAAAAGGAAAATAAGGTCTCCGGATTTGCTTTCGATTTCGGTACTATTTTTTATCCAGGTTTTCACAGCCTGCAGTTGGGGATGTGCATCAACAATTTCTCCACCGAGTTTAAATACGAAGATGAAGGATTCCAATTACCACTCACCTTTAGAATCGGTGTGGCGATGGATGTATTGGATCTATGGGGCGAGCACCAGAATCCGTTGCTCATCGCGATCGATGCCATTCATCCTCGCGACTACACTGAACGTATTCACGTCGGTGGCGAATATTGGTTCAATAATATTATTGCACTCAGAACTGGTTATAAATTCAATTACGATGAAGAGGGCTTCTCAGCAGGCGTCGGATTTAAACAGGAAGTTGGCGGAATTGCTGTGAAACTGGATTATGCGTATAGTCACCTGGGTGTTTTTGAGGAAGTGTCGCGATTTTCATTGGGAATCGCGTTCTAACGATGTATAAGATTTAGGTGACGTGGTGTCAGTTGAATAAGGGGATCACTCAATTAGCTGATTGATCCCCTTTATTAAAGCTGCGCCGTGTCGGATAAAATCGATATCTGAAATCAACAAAAAAGGAATACATTATGTTGAAAAGAGTTTTTTATTGTCTAATTATCCTCATGATCGGGATTTCTACCACCCTCCAGGCAGCGGATTCGGACGCGCGAATCAAGATTGATACCGAGAGGAGAATCGGTGCCATCAATAAGCATATCTACGGTAATTTCGCAGAACATTTGGGACGATGCATCTATGGTGGTATCTATGATCCCGGTTCAAAATTAGCGGATAAACAAGGCTTTCGTACCGATGTCCTTGAAGCTGCTAAAGGACTGAACGTTACGATTCTCAGATGGCCGGGTGGAAATTTTGTATCGGGTTATCATTGGCAAGATGGAATTGGTCCGAAAGAAAACCGTCCACAGCGAACCGATCTGGCATGGCAAACACCCGAACCGAATACGTTCGGTACAGACGAGTTCATCGATTTTTGTCGTAAACTCGGAACAGAACCCTATTTCGCCGTAAATATGGGTACGGGAACATTGGACGAGGCGAGAAATTGGGTAGAATACTGCAATGTGAAAGACGGCGCTTACTATGCTGAACTGCGGAAGAAAAATGGACATAAGGAACCGCACAATGTGATATACTGGTCATTGGGTAATGAAATGGACGGTTGGTGGCAGATGGGACATAAGAACGCCGAGGATTACGGTAAATTTGCCCTGGAGGCCGCTAAATTGATGAAATGGACCTCTCCGAACATTAAACTAATCGCCGCTGGTTCTTCAAACTTCTACGAGGGTTCTGATCCTCATGGCTGGAACCGGGTAGTTCTGGATTATTTGAAAGAGTACATCGACTACATCGCATTGCACAAATATGTCGAAAATTACGAAAACGATTATTATACTTTCATGGCGACGACCCAGGATATTTATGAACGAACCGCTATCGTCGAGGGACAGATCAAGGAAGCGATGTCGAAAATGCGCAACCCGCGGCAGATCTGGGTGGCATGGGATGAGTATAATGTATGGTATAGAGCACGCGCCGGAGCCGATATGGTAGGCCGTAATGCGTTGGAAGAAAAATACAATCTCGAAGATGCGCTGGTCATCGCAGGATTCCTGAACGCGTTCATAAATAACTCCCATATCGTGAAGATGGCGAACATGGCTCAATTAGTGAATGTAATCGCGCCTATGTTCACCAGTCCGACCGATATGTACCGCCAGACGATCTATTATCCGCTCGCGATGTACGCAAACAATTCGCACGGATGTGCACTGGATGTATTCGTCGATTCCCCGACGTTCGACACGAAACAATGGAAAAAAGTGCCCTATCTGGATGTATCGGTCGCTTACAACGAAAATAATGAAGTCGTGATCAACGTGGTCAACAGACATTTAACGGATCCGATCAAGACCGATATCATAGCGCAGACCGGCGAGTTCAGCGGAACATTCAGCGTCCATGAGGTTAATGGACCGGACATCAAAACAGAAAACACGTTTGGAAGCGAACCAATTGTGACCGTTGAAAAGGCTGGTATCACGGCCTCGGGTAACAAAATTACGTATGAATTCCCAGCCCACTCCTATACGATGATTAAAGGTAAATTAAAATAACGATATACACCCTCGGCTCAGGGAATTCGAGATTGCACGAATTAGAAATTCATCGATGTAAACGTCATTTGTGGAATGAAAGATAGTATGGTAACAAAAGTGGTTTACCAGAAGACGCCATCTGTTCGATAGTGCTGTAATGATCTGTCTTCTGGTAAACTACTTATATTTTTTATAATATAAAAAACCGGAAAGGGTATAAAATGGGTCACATTAAAAATTGGCGAAGTTTATCGGGACAGAGGATGGCCGTAGGATTAATCGTGGTTCTGATCATGACGTTCGCGATCGGCGTGGATTCATTGGTCTCAGCAGAAAATCCTAATACGTTGATCATCAACGCAGACCAGGGAACCGAGACGATTAGCCGCCACATCTACGGACATTTCTCAGAACATCTGGGCCATTGCATTTACGGAGGATATTGGGTCGGCGAAGATTCTCCTATTCCCAATGTCAGGGGTATTCGGACCGATGTTGTGGAAGCATTAAAAAAAATAAATATCCCAAACCTGCGCTGGCCGGGTGGTTGTTTCGCCGACGAATACCACTGGCGTGATGGAATTGGTCCTCGCAGCGAACGACCGAAGATGATAAATACTCATTGGGGTGGCGTGACGGAAGACAATAGCTTTGGTACGCATGAGTTTATGGATCTCTGCGAGCAATTGGGTACCGAGCCATACATCTGCGGCAACGTCGGCAGCGGTACGGTCGAAGAAATGTCGAAATGGGTGGAATACCTTAACTTCGATGGCATCAGCCCAATGGCTGAGGAGCGTCGAAAAAACGGACAGGAAAAGGCATGGGGTGTGAAGTACTGGGGTGTGGGCAATGAGAACTGGGGTTGCGGTGGCAACATGACGCCCGAATTTTATGCCGATCAGTACAGGCGATATGCGACTTACTGTCGCAATTACGGCGATAGCAGACTGTTGAAAATTGCCGGTGGGCCGAGCGATGAAGATTATAACTGGACTGAAGTGCTGATGAAAAAAATCGGGCCGCGCGGGATGTGGGGAATGTCGATGCATTACTATACCACCAACTGGTCGAATAAAGGGTCGGCTACGGTATTCGACGAGCGAGCCTATTTCGATGTCCTGGCTCGATGCTTTAAAATTCCCAAAGCCATTGATAAGCATATGAATATTATGGATAAATACGATCCTGAAAAGAGAGTCGCCCTGGTCATCGATGAGTGGGGTACATGGTTCGATGTAGAACCAGGTACCAACCCCGGATTCCTGTTCCAACAAAATACGATTCGCGATGCGCTGGTCGCAGGCATTCATCTCAACGAATTTAACAAACGATGCGAACGCGTTCGTATGGCAAATATTGCTCAGACCATCAATGTATTACAGGCGCTTATTTTTACTGAAGATGAAAAGATGATTTTGACGCCGACCTATCACGTGTTCGAAATGTATAAAGTCCATCATGATGCGACTTTATTACCGGCAGATTTGAGGTGTGTGGACTACACGCTCGATGACGACAAGCTTCCGGCGCTGAACGTTTCAGCTTCGAAAGATAAAGAAGGAAAAATCCATATCTCGTTATGCAATCTGGATCCTAATAAGTCGGCTAAACTCGACTGCGAGTTACGCGGAACCAAAGTGAAGAAGGTCTCCGGGCGCGTGTTAACGGCGAGTGCCATCAACGCTCATAATACGTTCGAAAAACCGGATGTTGTCAAGCCGGCAGAATTCAAAGATGTCAAGTTATCGGGAAGCACATTAACCATGACGTTACCGGCTAAATCGGTGGTCGTACTTGAAGTCGAATGACAACCGAATCGTCCATAATGGTCTACTGAAATAGTTTTATACCATCGAGATGATCACAAAATCATCAGAAAGGAATGTAAATGAAGTTACATGAATTGAGCAAGAGGGTATTAGATAACAGAATAAATAACTGCTTTGTACTGGTGTTATCGTTTATTCTGCTGTTTAATATCGTCTCAACCTTGACCGCAGCGGAGGCGAATCGATTGATCGTGAATGCGGATCTGGGACAACAGAAAATTAACCGGCACATTTATGGCCATTTTGCCGAACACCTGGGATACTGTATCTATGGTGGCATCTGGGTTGGTGAAGATTCACCGATCCCCAACACCAGAGGCATCCGTAACGATATTGTCCAGGCTCTGCGAAAAATCGAAATACCTAATCTGCGATGGCCAGGTGGTTGTTTTGCGGACACATATCATTGGATGGACGGAATCGGACCCAGGGAAAAACGTCCGACGATCGTCAATGTGCACTGGGGTGGTGTAACCGAGAATAATCATTTTGGTACGCATGAATTTTTAGATCTGTGCGAGCAGTTGGATACTGAACCTCTTATTTGCGGCAACGTCGGAAGCGGATCGGTCCAGGAATTAGCGCAATGGGTAGAATATGTCAATTTCGACGGTATCAGTCCCATGGCCGATCTCCGTCGCACGAACGGTAGAGAAGAACCATGGAAGGTCAAATTTTGGGGCATCGGAAACGAGAACTGGGGCTGCGGTGGTCAGATGTCGCCAGAACACTATGCTGAAGAATATCTGCAATTTGCGAACTTTGTGCGCGATTACGGCGGAACTGAGGTCTACAAGATCGCCTGCGGTCCGAATTCTGATAATTACGAATGGACAGACGTGTTGATGCGTGATGCGGCCGGCGGCTGGCGGCGTCCACGGATCAATGGAATCGATCTGCATTATTACACCAGACCCGTGGGTTACTCGATGCGGACGCAGGGACAATACAGGATTATCAACACATCCGGTCCCGAGTTAAGTCGCTCCGCCACGCAATTTGGCGAGCCGGAATGGTTTGCCATCATGAATCAGGCCCTGCGCATCGATGAGCTCATTCAGAATCATAGCGCGATCATGGACAAATACGATCCGCAAAAAAATGTGCATCTGTGTGTTGGCGAATGGGGAACCTGGTATGAGGTCGAATCGGGAACAAATCCTGGTTTCCTGTATCAGCAGAACAGTCTGCGCGACGCGCTGGTCGCCGGTTTATCACTAAATATATTCAATAAACACAGCGACCGCGTGCAGATGGCGAATATTGCTCAGACCATTAATGTGCTTCAGGCTATGGTGTTGACGAAAGATGAAAAGATGATTCTGACACCGACATATCATGTGTTTGAGATGTATAAAGTGCATCAGGATGCGATGTTGCTGCCGACGGATCTGAAATGTGTCGATTTTATCAACGAACCACCCGCCGAAGAAAGAAGACCAGGCAGGTTTATGGCCGATCCGCAGAAAACACCAGCTTTGAATGTATCCGCTTCAAAAGATGAGAATGGCAAAGTTCACATATCACTATGCAATCTTGATCCGAAGAAAGATATCGAGCTGGTTTGCGAATTAAGGGGTATTAAGGCCAGGAAAGTTACGGGGAGAATACTTACTGCGCCGACAATCAATGCACATAATACGTTCGAAAAGCCAGATGTCGTGAAACCTGATGTGTTTACGAATTTTAAATTAAAGGATAATAATTTGACATCGACGTTACCATCAAAATCGGTCGTGGTTTTGGAAGTGGAGTAACGGTCGTTTGTTCATAATAGAAATTCAATAAATTGAAGAACAGTTAGAAGTAAAATTACCTCCTTACAAGAAAAAGCTAAGGCGGGGGCTTCTCTCTGTCCCTGCCTTAGCTTTAAGAAAGGTGACGCAATTCTGAAGAAAAAGTAACAAAATAATTGTTCCTTAGCGTGCTGCAAATTAGAAAAATCAGCAAAGGATATGCAGAGCAAAGCGGAGAAACTCGTGTCTGAGTCGAAGAAAATTACACAGCATAACATTTCAAGGAGTCGCCGGTGGCTGTTCATGCTCATTATAACGGTGTTCTTCCCGCTCGTCCTGTTGCTCGTCCTGGAATTGGGTTTAAGGATGATGAATTATGGCTATCCCACTGATTTTTTCATCGAGAGACAGATAGAAGGCGAGCGCGTCTATGCCAATAACGTGAAATTTACCTGGCGTTTCTTCCCCGAAGAATTGGCACGTCCGTCCTGCAATTTAGCCATACCCGCGCAGAAACCATCGAACACCGTTCGAATAGTAATTCTCGGCGGATCTGCTGCCATGGGTGATCCCGATTTCTCTTTCGGAGTCAGCAGGGTACTGGAAACGATGCTCTGCTATCATTATCCGGACAGGCAGTTTGAAGTGATCAATGCAGCGATAACGGCCATTAATAGCAACGTGGTTGTAACTATTGCCGAAAATTGCAGAAAGCTCGTCCCAGATATCATGATCGTTTATCTTGGCAACAACGAAGTGATCGGTCCCTACGGCCCGGGAACCGTGTTTTCGCCTTTTCTTTCGAGTTTAAGTTTTATTCGAACGAGTATTTATTTGAAATCGACCAGGATCGGTCAATTAATAACGAATCTCAGACGAAGGTTTCAACCGACTGGCGACGCAGTGCAGACCTGGGGAGGGGTGGACATGTTTATCGAAAACCGGTTACGGCATGACGATGAACGTATGCGGGACGTGTATGATCATTTTTATGCTAATCTCGATGCTATCTGTAAGATCGGGCTCAAGGCCGGAGCCAGGGTGATCCTTTCTACGGTTGCGACTAATGTAGCTGATTGTGCGCCGTTTGCTTCATTGCACCGTCAGGATTTTGTTAAAATCGATGCAGAGCAATGGGAAGAGCTATACGATGCCGGCATCGAGTTCGAATCTCTCGGACGATTCGGTGATGCGGTGAAACAATACAAGAAAGCCATGGATTTAGATGATAGCTTCGCTGAATTGCACTATCGGCTGGCGCGATGTTATCTCAAGCTGAACCGAAACCATGAAGCCATGGACCATTACATCAAGGCCCGTGATCTCGATGCACTACGCTTTAGAGCCGACAGTCGCATCAACAATATCATCCATGAAATCGCCGCTGAGAACACCGATGAGTCTATCGCCTTACTCGATGCTGAGAAGCTCCTTGGCGAAGGGAGCATTGACGGCATCGATGGTGAGGACTTTTTTTATGATCATGTTCATCTGAATTTCAAGGGTAACTATCGCCTTGCCGGGTTTTTAAAAGGTGAGATCGAAAACATGCTTACGTTAGACGATGAACGCGGTCCTGTGATCTCCGAGGCGGAAATTGCAGAGCGCATGGCGTTCACTCTTTGGGACAGATACCGGATCGAAACGGAAATTCTGGGGAGAATGAAATCGCCTGCATTCGCTGGTCGGCTGGATAACGAGCGGACGATACAGAGTTGGACGGTAAAAGTGGATAGTTTGGCGGCCCACATGGGATCCGGAGCTTTGACCGATGCCATCGAATGCTATCGAAATGCAATAAAGCTCAATGATAAAGATTGGGTGCTGCGTAACAATCTCGGATTAGTACTTCTTGAAAGCGGTACCGATCCAGACGGGGCTATCGTACAATTTCGTCATGTTTTGACCCTCTTCCCGAGCGATCATTCTACCCATAATAATATAGGATTAGCCTATGCACAGCAAGATAGTCTGGATCAAGCGATCGCGTGTTATCAGGAGGCATTGCGTATTAGACCAGGGTATTTTAAGGCGAATTTCAATATGGGCGAAGCGCTGGAACGGCAGGGTAAATTTGATGAAGCGCTTGATTATTTTGAAAAAGCTCATCTGTCTGATCAGGAGATGGCTTCCATCTATCACCGTATCGGTAAACAGATCGCTGCTGAAGGTGATGTAAACGAAGCCATCGGAAAATTTGAAGAAGCAATAAGGACCTGGCCTCCATATTACGAAGCACACCATGATCTGGGCAAGTTGGCTGCTCGAACAGATAATATCGATTTGGCTGTTCAACATCTGAAGGAAGCAATCGCTATCAAGCCGGAAGAGGTCGCCGGACAAATCGACCTTGCGTCAGTTCTATTCAAGATGGGAGACTACCGCCATGCTGCCGAGCATTATAAGCAGGCTCTGCTGATAAGATCCGATCTGCCGGAGGTGTATAATAACTTAGGTTTAGCGCTGTACAACCAGGGTGAATTTGAACAGGCTGTCGAGCAGTTTCGTCGAGCGTTGAACTTTAATGAAGATTTTCTAGCAGCGCGAAATAATTTGGCAGGTGCACTTAGCCGATTAGGGCGAAGTGATGAAGCGATCGCCCAATTAAAACAATTATTGCTCCTCGATCCGAATAATCCTAATTCATATAACAACATCGGAGCGGAATTCTTGAAAATTGGGGAGATCGAATCGGCTATCGTTTATTTTAAAAAAGCATTGAAACTTAATCCTAATTTATCGAGTGCGCAGCGAAATTTAAACTATGCCTTATCCCGCCTGGAAGAATCTGGCGGACATAAAAGTCTTGAGTCTTTAAACTGATATCAAATTATGAAGCATGGACGTTTCGATGATTTTTTCATTATACAGGGGGCTGTTTCATAAATAATTAAAACGGGTTCGATACTTCATTATATCGACTGCTATAATAATGATGGTTATACATGGTTGTGTTATTTCACTGTAAAGGATTTTTATACAGCCCCGGGATAAATCAATATCGTGTAATGTAATAAATAGGATAAAGAGGGTGACATGTTATTTGGAAGATTTTTACTCGATTCGTTGAAACCAAATAGGTTTTATGGAAATGATGGTACTCGTCGGCTTGAACCCGGTTCAGTGGGGGTCCTTTATATGGTCCTGCTAATTTTCCTGTTCCTTTTGCAAGTCGTTGAATTGTCAGCCCAAACCGGCGATATACGAGCGCACGATCCGGTGATCATCAAACAGGACAGTGCCTATTATGTGTTTTGTACGGGCAGGGGGATTTCAATCAAACGTTCTCCTGACCTGTACCACTGGGAGGATATCGGCAGGGTATTTCAGGAGCCACCGGAGTGGGCTGTCGAGGCAGTGGAAGGATTCAGAGGCCATATCTGGGCTCCGGATATTTTTTATCTGAATGGTGTATATTATTTATTTTACTCAATTTCGAGTTTCGGTAAAAATACATCGTGCATTGGTGTCGCGACCAATAAAACCCTGCATCCGGATGATCCTGATTACCAATGGATTGACCATGGAAAAGTCGTGGAATCTGTCCCGAATCGCGATGATTGGAACGCCATCGATCCGAATGTCGTCCGGGATGAAAATGGTGACGTCTGGATGAATTTTGGATCGTTTTGGAGTGGAATAAAACTGGTAAAACTTGCCCCTGATCTGTTGAAGATTGAGACCGATCCACAGGAATGGTACGCTCTCGCCAGACGAGCTCGTTCGGCAGGTATCCCGGATACACAGGCTGGCGATGGTGCTATCGAGGCACCGTTCATAATAAATAAGAACGGTTACTTTTACCTTTTTGTTTCTTTCGATTATTGCTGCCGCGGCGTAAAGAGCAACTATAAGATTATGGTCGGTCGATCCGAGAGTGTTACGGGTCCTTACCTGGATCGTGAGGGCAAATCGTTGTTAGATGGCGGTGGAACTCTGGTGCTGGCGGGTGATGAACGATGGCCGGGCGTGGGACATAATTCAGTGCTTTTGGAGGAAGGTAATGATTGGCTGGTCTACCATGCGTATGATGCAGAGAATGAGGGCAGAAGCGCGCTGATAATCAGAGAATTAATATGGGATGAACAGGGCTGGCCCTTTGTGGGGGAGCAGGTTGATATTAAATGATTATGTAACTATCTGTTATTTTAAATATTTTGTCATGATCTGCACTGGTTTACAAACCGGTTATTTGAAACGCTCTTTGCATGGCGGATGATTTCATTCGTTTGTTTTGCTGTATTTGCATCATAGTGAACGTCTGCTGTGATACGCTTTCAAACACTATCAAGTAATACAAAGGCTTAAATGGGGCAAACGCTATGTACTCTGCTGATGAATCAAATATGAAGGGGATTTAAATGAACGAAAACGAGAATTATGTCATAGGTATCGATTTTGGAACCGATTCGGTTCGAACGTTGATCGTGGATGCGGCAGACGGATCAGAGATCGCCGTTGATGTGCAATACTATCCACGATGGCAGAAAGGGGAATTCTGTGATCCGGTGAAAAACCAATTTCGCCAGCATCCGCTCGATTACATCGAAAGTCTGGAGAAATCGATTAAGAATGCTCTCTCGAAAGCACCCGGGGGAGCGGCAGAGAAGATACGCGGAATCTCCGTGGATACGACGGGATCGACTCCCTGTGCGGTGGATGAAAAAGGAACCCCTCTGGCGTTGACGCCTGGTTTCGAGAATAATCCGAACGCCATGTTTGTGCTATGGAAAGATCATACTGCAGTCAAAGAAGCCGAGGAGATCAATCAGGTAGCGCGGAACTGGGGTGGGGAAGATTTTACAAAGTACGTGGGTGGTGTCTATTCATCGGAATGGTTCTGGTCGAAGATTCTCCATATTCTCCGCGAGGACAAAAGAGTTCGCGAAGCAGCATTTTCATGGGTGGAGCATTGCGATTGGATACCGGCGATGCTCGCTGCTGATACTGCTCCGTTAACCATGAAGCGCAGCAGGACGGCAGCAGGCCATAAAGCGATGTGGCATGCGTCGTGGGACGGATTACCGTCTGAAGAATTCTTCGTAAGACTGGATCCGCTTCTTAAAGGATTACGAGAGCGGTTGTATAAGGATTCATACACAGGGGATGTCCCGGTAGGAAAATTAAGTCCGGAGTGGGCGAAGCGGTTAGGATTATCGACCGATGTGATCATTGGTGTCGGTTCCTTTGATGCGCATTTTGGTGCGATTGGCGCCGAGATCGAACCGCACATGTTGGTAAAGGTCATGGGGACGTCGACCTGCGATATGATTACTACCGAGATGCCGAAGGAAGGTGAACACCTGGTCAAAGGCATCTGCGGGCAAGTCGATGGCTCGATCGTTCCCGGGGTGCTGGGCATGGAGGCAGGACAATCGGCTTTTGGAGATGTTTACGCCTGGTTCAAGGAGCTGCTGCTTTGGCCGATAGAGAAAATTTTCATGAATATACCTGATATGGATAAATTGACTAAATATAACCTGGCCGATGAGATAGCCAATGCAGTGATCCCAGAACTATCCCGTGCGGCTGAAAAGCTACCGATCGATGAGAATGGGATCGTCGCGCTCGACTGGTTGAACGGGCGTCGTACGCCGGATGCCAATCAGGCGTTGAAAGGTGCTATTACGAGACTTAATCTCGGATCAGATGCTCCGCGCATCTTTAGAGCGCTGGTCGAAGCAACAGCGTTTGGTGCTAAGAAGATCGTCGACCGCTTTGTGCAAGAAGGTGTGGCGATAAACGGCGTGATCGCCATCGGCGGGATACCCAAGAAATCAGCGTTTGTAATGCAGGTATCAGCGGATGTTTTGAACATGCCGATAAAAGTCGTGGCTTCGGAGCAAGCTGTAGCGTTGGGATCTGCAATTGCCGCGGCGACTGTTTCCGGTTTATATCCGACGATCGAATCAGCACAGCGATCCATGGGACGCGGATTTGAAAAAGTCTATTATCCTAATCCGGAGAATGCGGCGAAGTATCAAAAACTTTATGAAAGGTATTCCAGGTTGTGTGAATTTATCGAGAATGAGTTTACATTTGCAGAGTAATTCAGTCACGTGCAGGCAGAAAAAGCACGATTGTGATCAAGAGATGAATCGATAGGATGATCACGGAAGAGCAAATGGCATTATTCGCTGAATATCCTGATTCAGGAAAACGACTTGAGGCATACATGATAGTCACGTTTTAATACATTGACAGGATCAGTAAAATGAGCAAATTTGACGAAATCAAGCAACGTGTATATGAATGCAATATGGATCTGCCACGTCAGGGATTGGTCATCTATACGTTCGGTAACGTGAGTGCGGTCGACCGACATGAAGGCGTTATCGCCATCAAGCCCAGCGGGGTCAGCTATGATGTACTTAAGCCGGACGATATCGTGATCCTCGATTTACAGGGGAAAACGGTTGAAGGGACGATGAACCCGTCATCCGATACGAAAACACATCTGGTTCTTTACAATCATTTTCCCACGATCGGAGGTGTAGCGCATACTCACTCGACTTATGCCGTTGCCTGGGCACAGGCTGCCAGACAGATCCCTATCCTGGGTACCACTCATGCGGATCATCTCCACATCGATGTTCCGTGTACTGATTTCATGTCGAGAGAGATGATACAGGGAGATTATGAGGTCGAGACCGGGAATCAAATTTTATCGACGTTTAAATCGTTTTCGAGCGATGAGGTGGAGATGGTGCTGGTAGCAGGGCATGGCCCTTTCACCTGGGGAAAGACGCCTGAAAAAGCAGTTTACAACAGCGTGGTTCTGGAAGAATTAGCGAAAATGGCATATATTACCTTGCAAATTAACCCAGAAATTTCTAATTTAGATGAAGCATTGGTACAGAAACATTATCAGCGCAAACACGGCAAGAACGCGTATTATGGTCAACCTGTAAAACAATAACGTAAACGTAATGAATATAATAAGTTGTATCATAAAACAAATCTCTATTAACCAATCACAAAACAGGGAGAAGAATCATGGGATCAACATTAGGATGGATTGATCTATCAATTATCGGATTGTATTTTTTAATCATCCTGGGACTTGCCTGGTGGGTTATTAAACAACGCCAGGACACGACGACGGATTATTTCCTGGCAGGTCGTCACCTGGGCTGGTTTATCATTGGAGCGTCGATTTTCGCCTCGAATATCGGTTCAGAACATCTGGTTGGTTTGGCAGGATCAGGGGCGACAGATGGCGTAGCGATGGCGCATTATGAATTACATGCCTGGTGTTTGCTTGTACTCGCCTGGGTTTTTGTGCCGTTCTACATGAGATCAAAGGTGTTTACAATGCCCGAATTTCTGGAGAAACGTTACTCTCCTTCAGCTCGAACAGTTCTTTCAATCATTTCGTTGGTTGCTTATGTTCTGACGAAGATTGCCGTAGGTATTTTTGCCGGCGGAATCGTTTTCAGTGTGCTTTTACCCGATATAAATTTTATGGGAATGGACAGCTTCTGGGTTGGATCGATTCTGGTGATCATATTAACCGGCGCCTATACCATACTGGGGGGATTACGAGCGGTTGCCTATACTGAAGCGTTACAAACAATCATTCTCATTATCGGTTCTATTTTGGTGACTATTTTCGGATTAAAAGCCCTGGGAGGTTGGGGGGAATTACGTGCTGTTGCCGGTTCAGAGATGTTCAATCTGTGGAAACCCCTGGTACCGGCGAACGTGGAGGCTACATGGGCACCCGTGCGGGAGGCTGGCCGCATGGCATGGTACTTCAATGATAATTATCCCTGGCTGGGAATGCTGTTCTGCGCTCCGATCGTTGGATTGTGGTACTGGTGTACTGATCAGTACATCGTACAACGTGCCTTAGGAGCTCCTAATGAAACCGAAGCGAGGCGTGGATCTATCTGGGCGGCTGGTTTAAAACTTTTACCGGTCTTCATATTTATTATCCCCGGAATGATCTGTTTTGCATTAGCCAAAAGTGGCAGAGTCGATATTCTTCAGCAAACGTTGTTTGACGCGAGCGGACAACTGTTGCGAGACAGGTCACAGGAGGCATTTCCGCTTTTGGTCGCCCATATTTTGCCTGTCGGCATCAGGGGTCTCGTTGTAGCAGGTCTATTAGCTGCTTTGATGAGTTCTTTGGCTGGTGTGTTCAACGCGTGTTCAACCCTGTTCACGATGGATTTTTACTCCAGATTTAAACCGAAATCGACTCAGCATCATCTGGTGTGGGTTGGACGGGTTGCGACAGCCGTCATGGTATTGATCGGATTGTTATGGATCCCGGTGATTCGAGGGGGAAAAGGACTCTATGATTATCTGCAGGGGGTTCAATCCTATTTAGCTCCGCCGATTTTTGTGGTGTTCTTTATGGGTGTATTCAACAAACGCATGAACGCTAAAGGATGTCTAGCTGCTTTGATCACGGGTTTTACGATGGGACTGTTCCGACTGGCTGTCGATACGCCGGTTAAACTGTTCCACTCTGAATATGCTCAGGGCTCTTTCCTCTGGGTGATCAATAATATCTTCTTTCAATATTATAGTTTGCTGATATTTATCGTATGTATTATTGTCATGGTGGTTGTTAGTCATTTAACGAATGAACCTTCATATCAAAAGATTAGCGGCTTGACCTACTCGACGCTCACTGAAGAACATCGAAGAGAATCAAGATCGAGTTGGAACATCAAGGACGTCATATCATCCGGATTGGTTCTGGCGCTGATTATTGCTGCTTATATCTATTTTTCAGGATAAGTTATTTCCCATGCGCCTGGAATGGCGAAATAAATTTCCTCGGATTACGATAATCATTTTGCCTTCCAGGCTACATTTTTAAATTTGTAACAGGTGTATATAAGTTGAAAAGGAGAATCAATGAACTACTCTAAATTCACAATTTTATTAATTCTAAGTCTTATTATGTGTATATGTTTAACAGAATGTACGAAAAAAGAAGGATTTGAAATGAACATTGAAAAACAACCATTTGGTGTAACGAATGAAAATGTAGCAGTCGATCTGTACACATTAACGAATAACAACGGCATGACGGTGAAGATAACGAACTACGGCGGCATTGTGACATCGATCATCGTCCCCGATGAGGATGGAAATCTCAGCGACGTTGTGCTTGGACATGACAATGTTGAGGCCTATGTGAAAGTCAATCCGTATTTCGGATGTATCGTGGGTCGTTATGGCAATCGAATTGCGAAAGGGAAATTTAAACTCAACAACAAGACCTTCACTCTGGCGACCAACGATGGCCCAAATCATCTGCATGGCGGATTAAAAGGATTTGATAAAGTGGTCTGGACGGCACAGGAGGTTAAAACGGACAGCACGGTCGGTCTTGAACTCAGCTATTTGAGTGAAGATGGGGAGGAAGGATATCCCGGTAATCTTACCGTGAAGGTCATTTACACGCTGACGAATGACAATACGCTCCAAATCGATTATGAAGCCACAACGGATCAGCCGACTATCGTCAACCTGACCAATCATTCCTATTTTAATCTCAAGGATGCAGGTGCTACTCCGATTCTGGATCATGAATTGATGCTGGATGCGGATTATATCACTCCTGTTGATAAGACATTGATTCCGACAGGCGAATTACGACCAGTATCCGGAACTCCGTTCGATTTTACCACGTCGACTCCGATCGGAGCGAGAATCGATGCAGAAGATCAGCAGATCAAATTCGGTCTCGGATACGATCATAATTTTGTGATCAATGGCGCAGACGGTACGCTGAAACTGGTAGGAAAACTCACTGAACCGACTACTGGCCGAGTGATGGAGGTCTACACTACGGAGCCGGGGATTCAATTTTATTCGGGGAATTTCCTGGACGGGACCATCACCGGGAAAAACGGGACTGTGTATAAACATCGTCATGGTCTTTGCCTGGAAACACAGCATTTCCCGGATTCACCGAACCAGCCGAAGTTTTCGTCGACCGTGTTAAATCCGGGTGAGCTATACAAAACGACGACTGTGTATAAGTTTATGCTGGTTGAGTGATCCGTGTGCTGATGGTTAGAGCGTTAAGTGCAGGGGATTGCTTCGGCAAAAAACGCCTCGCAATGACATGGCTGAGGCTGTTGTTGCGAGTGAGGTAATTCGTCCATCGGCTGATGGTCAGTGCGTCAAGTGCAGGGGATTGCTTCGGCACCCGCTGCGCGGCCGCCTCGCAATGACATGACTTAGGCTGTCGTTGTGATGACACTAGATATGCTGTCTTCGAAAAATGTATTATTGTGTGAGTTCTGTAAATGTCTATAAAAAAGTTAAATACCTTACATGGAGAATGATCATGATCAACCTAAAGGAATATGAAGCCTGGTTTGTTACGGGTAGCCAGCATCTATACGGTGAGGAGACACTGAAGCAGGTCGCTGATGATTCCCAAAAAATTGTCAAGGCTCTGTCGGAATCACCGAACATCCCGGTGAAAATTGTCTTCAAGAATGTGTTGACTACACCTGAAGAAATTTACAAACTATGTCTGGAAGCGAACGCCGCACCGAACTGCGTCGGATTGATTACCTGGATGCATACGTTTTCACCCTCAAAAATGTGGATCGCGGGACTAAAAATCTTACAGAAACCGTTTGTACATTTTCATACGCAGTTCAATCGTGAGATTCCCTGGGGCAATATCGACATGGATTTTATGAACCTCAATCAATCGGCACATGGTGGAAGGGAGTTTGGCTTCATCTGTACGAGGATGAAATTGAATCGTAAGGTTGTCGTTGGTTACTGGCAGGATCAAGATGCACAGGAGGAATTGGCTACGTGGATGCGGGCTGCGTGTGCGTGGCACGATACACAAGGCGCTAAAATCGCGCGTTTCGGCGATAACATGCGCGAGGTAGCAGTTACAGAAGGTGATAAGGTCGAAGCACAATTTCGATTGGGATATTCGGTCAACGGGTACGGCGTGGGTGAACTGGTCGATTTCGTGAGCAAGGTAACGGATTCGGCCATTGATAAGCAGATTGCACTATATCTGGAAACATATCATATTTCTAAGGCGGTTAGTGAGAGCGAAAACCTGCAGCATGAATTGCGAGAGGCTGCTAAGATTGAACTGGGTATGCGTGCTTTCCTGGAAGCAGGAAATTTTAAAGGGTTCACCACCACGTTCGAGGATTTATATGGCCTGGAGCAATTGCCGGGATTAGCAGTGCAGCGACTGATGGCTGACGGTTACGGATTCGGTGCGGAAGGCGATTGGAAGACAGCGGCGTTAGTGCGTGCCATGAAGGTGATGAGCGCCGGATTAAAGGGAGGCACGTCCTTTATGGAGGATTACACCTATCATCTGGATCCGAAAAAAATGAAAGTGCTGGGAGCGCATATGCTGGAAGTCTGTGCTTCCATTTCTGATGGTCAACCTTCGCTGGAAGTTCATCCCTTGTCGATCGGTGGAAAAGCTGATCCTGCGCGGTTGGTGTTCAATGTGCGAACAGGCAAAGCTCTCAATGCGACTCTTATCGATCTGGGAAATCGATTTCGAATGATCGTGAATAAGGTAGAAGTGGTTCCTCCTGATGCCCCACTACCAAAGTTACCCGTTGCCCGGGTAGTCTGGGTTCCTGAACCGAATTTGAAGGTTGCAGCGGCTGCATGGATCCTGGCCGGCGGTGCCCACCACACTGGTTTCAGTCAGAGCGTTACGGCTGAGCACCTGGAGGATTTTGCCGACATGGCGAATATTGAATATTTGCTGATCGATAACGATACGAAGATCAGGGAATTCAAAAAAGAGCTACGCTTTAATGAGGTGTACTATTCGATGCGATAGTATAGCACCTAAATTTTTTGTCTCTGGTGAGGATTTCCTCCAGCATCAAAATGAATTACGTTGTAAATTTTAATCAGATCACCGCACACATAAGCTGAACGATGTGATTCAGCTGCTGGTCTGAGTTGATAAAAAAATTTTATGTTCCAACGTAATGGTTGATTGATCGGAACGATTTATCGTAGTCGCGCGGTCATTGCTTGTTAAATCAGCACGACCCGATGAATTGAATGTGCATACCAGATATCAGCCTAATCGTATGGGGATACGATATCATGTCAAATAAACTATCGAACATCGCTTTCGTGGTCCTTCCTTTACTCATTATCTCATGTACTCGCCGGGAGTTTGCAAGAGACATTGTCGTGAAAAGTCCCGACAAGCAGATCGTCGTCACATTAAAAATTGCCGAGAGTGGAGAAGCTTACTATAATGTGTGTCTCGGAAGTATTGAGGTAATCAGAAATTCCAGACTCGGTATTCTTCGTGATGATCATGATTTTACTAAAAACCTCACTCTTGTGACCACGTCCGATGTTGAGTCGGTCAGTGATCACTATCGAATACTTCATGGCAAAAGACAGTCAGGCCGTTATAAGGCAAACAGAAAGGTGTTTCGCCTGGTCAACGAATACGATGAGCGAATGAACATCATCTTTCAGGTTTCGGATGATGGGGTAGCATTTCGTTATCAATTTCCCGATCAGTCAACGGATGTGAAGAAAATCGTGGCAGAATTATCTCAATTTAATTTTCCCCAGGGTACGACAGGCTGGCTGCAACCGATGTCGAAGGCAAAGACGGGTTGGTGTCATGTTAATCCCTCCTATGAGGAACATTACATTCAGGATGCTGCGCTTGAGTCCATTGAAGCGTACGAATCCGGATGGGTGTTCCCTGCGCTGTTCCGAATCGGGCAAACATGGGCACTGATTTCGGAAACGGCCCCTGACCGTGATTATTGCGGATGCCGTCTCCAGCATATTGATGGTAGCTCATTGTTTAGGATCGACTTCCCGCAGCCGGAAGAGGTTTTCCCGGGAGGGGCTTTAAATCCGAAGGCGACACTTCCCTGGAAGACACCATGGCGTATCATCGCGCTGGGGGAGCTATCGACTATCGTGGAATCGACGCTGGGGACTGACCTGGCAGAATCCGCTCGAATCGGTGATCTATCCTGGATTAAACCGGGTCGCGCTTCATGGAGCTGGGTATTACTTAAAGATGATCAAATCGTTTACGATGTTCAACGGCGTTTCATCGATTATTCAGCCCAGATGGGATGGGAATATTGTCTCATCGATGTGAACTGGGATCAAAAGATCGGTTATGAGAAAATTCAAGAACTTGCGGCTTACGCCGCAGAGCGCAATGTAGGTCTGATATTGTGGTACAATTCATCAGGCGACTGGAATACGACGACGTACAGTCCCAAG
This sequence comes from Candidatus Zhuqueibacterota bacterium, assembly GCA_016926625.1. Classification (GTDB taxonomy): domain Bacteria; phylum Zhuqueibacterota; class Zhuqueibacteria; order Thermofontimicrobiales; family Thiofontviventaceae; genus Thiofontadaptatus. The sequence goes on along the minus strand of JAFGOE010000058.1, from coordinate 7,861 downwards.
AGTGCTTTGCTTACGCATGAAGCGCGCGTCGAAGAATATCAACGTCTGACGGACATGGGTATTAAAGGGATCAAGGTTGATTTTTTCGGAGGGGACGGCCAGTCGATGATGGCCTATTATCAGGATATCCTGGAAGATGCCACAAATTGCCATCTGATGGTCAACTGCCACGGCTCCACCCTGCCCCGTGGTTGGCAACGAACATACCCCAACCTGGTGTCGATGGAGGCTGTAAGAGGTTTCGAGTTTGTTACATTCGACCAGGTCGACGCGGATAAACAGCCGACACATAGCTGTGTGTTACCATTTACCCGTAACGTGTTCGATCCGATGGACTTTACACCCGTCTGTTTTTCTGAAGTGCCCAACATTGAGCGGCGGACTTCCAATACGTTCGAATTAGCCACAGCGATCATTTTTCATTCAGGAGTTCAGCACTATGCCGAGATTCCGGAGGGCATGGCCGCTGTCCCCGATTATATCAGGTCGATCATGATGGAAGTGCCTGTAGCCTGGGTTGAAACACGATTTATCGATGGTTACCCGGGTCAATTTATAGTGATCGCACGAGAGTATGACAAGGGATGGTTTATAGCCGGCATCAACGGGGACAGCGCTGAGAGAAGTTTGACATTAGATCTCTCCTTTTTAGCCGGGAAGAAAGGGGTGATGATCATGGACGGAGATGATCATCGATCGTTCCGTCGTGAAGAGATCTCCGTCGTTTCCGGGAAACCATTCCCATTTGTGTTAAAAGGCAATTCCGGATTTGTGATACAATTTGCAGAATAAGTACATTAATAGATGAGGCTATTCTTATGAAGAAATTTCACTCATGGCTCTGCGTTCAACTGATCTGTATTGGTATCGTTAGCAGCGTGATCTTATTATCCTGTTCTGAGCGACCCGAAGAACTAATTGTGGGAGTATGGACTGAGGTAGATGGCACCGAGACAATTCAATTCTTCGCAGACAGTACGTTAAAAATAGACGATGAGGGGACATGGATGGAGGGGACGTATACAATCGATAATAAACGCCAGATCGAGATGAAGATTCTTAGTCTTAATCCATATGATTCACCTCTTGTATACAACGGCACACTTTCCGAAGATAAGTTGATATTTACGCTGCCCGAGGGCAAGACTCTTTCATATACGAAAGCAAAATAAGTTTTTCCCCTTTGTAGAAATTTAATATTGAACAGGAGAGATACAATGAATAAACTGTCCTTCATGCGGCACGGTGTGATTATTTTATTTTTCCTTTTGATTATTATTGCTGCTGCCGTTGCTGCACCTCATAATTCGGAAGATGTGGTGATCGCGACGATCGATGTGAAATCAGTCGCAGCTCCGATCCATCCGTATGTCTACGGCATGTTCACCGAACTGCTTGGCAATATTTTTGAGAGGGGACTGTGGGCCGAGATGCTGAGCGATCGAAAATTCTTCTATCCGGTAGATACGACGAAGAACTTAACGCCGGTGAACACTCGGCGATTTCAAAACAGGTGGCGTCCGGTGGGTGGTGTTGAAGCCGTTGCCATGGATCGTGAAAATTCTTACGTCGGTGAGCATACCCCCGTGGTGCAACTGGCCGGATCGAAACCTCGTGGAATCCAGCAATCGGGACTGGCGGTAAGGGCTGGTAAACAGTACAGCGGACGAGTCGTACTCGCGGGCGATGGCGATGCAAGGGTTACAGTAAGTCTGGTCTGGGCTGTTGACCCTGATGATAAGCAAACTATATCCGTTTTTCCGCTTACGGATGATTATCTGAAATATCCGTTCATGTTGACTGCAGGAGCTGATTGCGATAGCGCCACGCTGGTCATTACCGGCACAGGGGAAGGGAGTTACCGCATCGGAGCGGTATCGTTGATGCGCGCCGATAATATCCAGGGCTTTCGGTCCGATATCATCGCCTTGTTACGGGAACTCGATTCAGGAATCTATCGCTGGCCCGGGGGCAATATGTTAGCAGGCTACGATTGGCGCGACGGGATAGGCGATATCGATAAGCGACCTCCTCGCTATGACCACGCGTGGAACGCCGTCGAGTCGAACGATGTAGGCACGGAAGAGTTCATCGTGTTATGCGAACTGCTGAACATCGATCCTTATTTTTGTGTCAACATCGGTTTCGGAGATGCCTATTCGGCCGCCCAGTGGGTTGAGTACGTCAACGGTTCACAGGACACACCGATGGGACGCATCCGTGCGCTGAATGGTCATCCCGAACCCTATGAGGTGGAGTGGTGGGGAATCGGTAATGAGATGTACGGTGAGTGGCAACTGGGTTATATGTCGATTGAACATTATATTTTGAAACATAATATGTTTGCCAGGGCGATGCGCGATGTCGATCCCACGATTAAGCTGATCGCATCCGGCGCGACACCGTTTGAGACGAGCACGACGGCCCGGCATCACCGTAAACCGTTACCCGCCAGGTTGCCTTATGAATTTGGATCTCGCCAGGATTGGACGGGCCAGCTGCTGGCTCATTGTACCGATAATATCGATTTTATGGCTGAGCATTTATATCCGGTAACGACACAAGCATTCGATGCCGATTCTCAGAAGTTCGTGCCCGTCGATGATCCGATTGTGGATCAGGTCCGTCGCGTACCCAATCGTGTGAAGGCGGTCGCTGAATCGTGGAAACATTATGTGAAAACAATTCCAGGGCTCGAGAAGAAAAACATTACATTTGCACTCGACGAATGGACGGGCGGTGGATGGAGGAGTGGTTTCGTAAGGACGCTGTGCGCCGCCGCGGGCTTGCATGAGATGTTTCGACACTCTGATATCATCACGATGGGAGGATATACTGCGGTGACGTCCAACGTTCGATTTACCGAGACCGATGCCTGTTATACCGCGGTGGGACTCCTTTTTAAGCTTTACCGTCATCATCTCGGAACGCTCCCATTGAGCGTCAGCGGAGATGCGCCGCAGCATCCGGTTAAAGGAACGATCGGCGTCGATCGAACGGCAGTCACTTCCGGTAGTGACACATACCCGCTGGACATCGTCGCTGCCTTAACTGCCGACCGCAAGACCGTTACCGTTGCGGTCATGAATCCGACGGAAATTGCACGACGTGTCGATTTGAGATTTAAGGGAGCGAATTTACGAGATGAGGTAAGGCGATATCAGATCGCGGTGCAGGATCTGATGGTGCATAATGTACCTGGTCAAGATCCGCAGATCGTGATCGAGGAAACGACATGGAATGAGTTGCCAGACGATTTGCGAGTCGCGCCGTACAGCATTACACTCTATGAATTCATGGTAAAATAGCATTGCAATTACGCGTCATGTTTACCGATAGATAAACAGGGTATATCTCTATTTTGAAATTGAATATGGAGGAATGTGTAAATGATGAAAAGAACTGTGTATGTTTGCACCGTTGTGATTTTCGCTGTTTTGGTTTCACTATTATTTTTCTCTTGTGAAAAAGGAGAGGATCAGGAAATTGGTGCTGAATTGCCGAGCGTGAAAGTTATCGATAATATACCTTATAGAGACGGGGACAGCGAGGCCTGGCGGTTGGACATGGCCATACCGGAAAATTTCGGTGAAAAACCGTTTCCTGCGATTGTGATCATTCATGGTGGTGGCTGGCGAGCTGGTTCCAAGCAGGTCAATGTCTACCGCACGCTATTGCTGGATTATGCGTTTCAGGGTTACGTGACGCTATCGGTTGAGTATCGGCTTGTTGATGAGGCCCCGTTTCCCGCATGCATCGAAGATGTTAAATGCGCAGTGCGCTGGCTGAGGGCGCACGCCGAGAAATACAACGTCGATCCCGAGCGTATCGGGGCGTTCGGTCATTCTGCCGGAGCACACCTCGCATTGATGGTGGCGATGACGCCGAATGTGGATGAACTCGAAGGTGATGAGCAATGGTACGAATATTCCAGCCATCTGAACGCCGTGGTCGGAGGTTCGACACCAACGCAGATCATTCAGCGGCCCAATCTCGATAATTCGGCATGGTGGCCGGTAAGTTACATCGCGGCTGGACATCCACCGATGCTTCTGATCCATGGTACAGAAGACAAAATCGTGCCCATCGAACCGATGGATGAGTTTGTGGCAAAACTCAAGGAAGCGGGGATGGAGGACCTGACATATCTCAGGATCGATGGCGGTAATCACGGTGTAGCTTACGAATTTAATCTCGATGTGACTAAACCGGCCATGGATGAATTTTTCGCCAGGACGCTGAAACACAGGTCGCAGTAAATTGAACTCGATCTGGTCTTCATTTGTGATAGCAGAGTGAGAAATGGGGCAACATTATCCGTCCGGTGATTGTCGAAAATTTTTACTACACCGAATCGACGTTAGACAAAAAGGGAGAAATCTGATCGAGAATAGACAGGAGTGTTTTAAATGAAGAAATTATATGTTGTAATATTGGGGCTAATGGCAGGAGCTTGCCTGATTTCAGCGAACGTATACGGTCAAAACCGACATCCGATCATGACGTCGCCGGAGGTAAATTCTGACAACACAGTAACGTTTCGTTTGTTTATGCCTGATGCAGAACATGTCGTTGTCAGCACACAATTTGTAAGCGAAGACCAGATCATGACCAGGGATGAACAGGGTGTTTGGAGTATCACGCTGGGTCCGGTTGTACCGGATATCTATCCGTACAGCTACGTGGTGGACGGTGTGCGGATTATGGATCCGCTGAATCCGTTGTACTTCCCGAACGAGCGGTTTAAAAATAGTCTGGTCGATATTCCGGGTGATACGGCGTTAGTCCATTCGTTGCAGGATGTGCCCCATGGGCATGTATGTTATCGGTACTATCAATCCGGAACGCTCGATCAGATCAGACCGCTACTCATCTACACGCCGCCAGGATATGACGATGATGCGTCGCGAAGATATCCGGTACTCTACCTGATCCACGGCATGACCGATACCGAGGAGACCTGGTTTAAGGTAGGGCGTGCAAATTTTATACTCGATAATATGATTGCGCTCGGCAAAGCGATACCCATGGTGATCGTGATGCCTTATGCGAATACCTACTCATCGCGCGGTCAGCTTGTTACGCGTGAGGATATATTCAGCAAAGATGTGTTCGCAAGAGATTTGATCGATTATATTATGCCCTTTGTGGAAAATAATTATCGTGTTCTGGCCAATAAAGCGAATCGCGCCATTGCAGGATTCTCACTGGGAGGGAGGCAGACGTTAATGATAGGTTTGTCGAGACCCGATGTGTTCGATTGGGTGTGTGCTTATGCTCCGGCCGTCTGGAAGGATGAGTTAGATAAAAATTTTAATGAGGTCTACGCCGATCCTGAGACGCTGAACTCGTTGAAATATTTCTCGCTGAGCTGTGGTACTGATGACAGATTGTTCAATTCCAGCAAAGATCTCATGGAGGCACTCGACGCGAGGAACATCAGTTATGAGACGTTCTTCCCCTCCGGCGGGCATACCTGGATGAACTGCAAGCTATTTCTCAGGGAGTCCTTGAAGCGACTCTTCAAGTGAAGAATGTATACGAAAGATCAACGACAGAACAAGGGTATCATCCGTTTGCAGTTCATGCTTGATATTCTCGTACGTTTATAACATTCCCTCTATACGCTTCGTAAAATTTGATATCGTCATAACCAGCGCTATCGCCGGATGTACCGTATCGAATTTCACACTGAATCATTTTTGGATCTTCCACAAGTAACCAGTAAAATATTGTAAAATAGTACTTGACTTTATGAATAGTATTGTATATATTTAGTATATTAAACTATATATTTAGTATGCCCAAATATACAGTAATCGATATTATTTCAATTTCGATAGAGAAAGAGGCGAACAGGAGGTGAAATTTTGAGGCTCGGGAACCATCTTCGGCGTTGTCGTTTCGAACATGATGAAATATCTCAGCAGGCGTTGGCCAATGCAGTCGATGTGACACGACTGACTATTCATTCGGTTGAAAAGAGTAAGTTTGTTCCGTCTACATTATTGGCGTTGAAACTCGCGCGATTTTTTGGAAAATCTGTGGAAGAGATATTTTATATTATTGAGGAAAAATAGTCATAAAAATAATTCATGTTGAATATAAGGAGAAGCACATGGAAAAACGACTAAGACTTATCGGTGTTACTTCTTTGTTGTTAGGAATTTTCTCGCTTAGCTGGCTGGTGTTCGATTTTATAGCATTTAATTATGTGCGACCAAAAGTCATCGATTTTTCACCACTGGGTGCGGGTGAAGAATTAGCAAAGTACATTTTTATTGGGATTATCGTGTCTTTTTTCTTTCATTTCGTGTCGTTTATATATCTAATTCATCAATTTCAATACTTCAAGAAGATCGCATTATTCAGGATACTGACTCTATTTGCGGGTGTTGTTTCCTTTATATGTCTCATAGGGGATTGGGCAGCGCTGATCGATATCGGGAGGCAATATCAGGCAGGGCTTTCTACCAGTATGGAGTGGGGGTACTTGTATAGCTCGTTGATAGTCCATGTTTTATATTATATATTATTTATGATTCTGTTTTTTAGGACAGCGCACGATTTAAAGAATCCGGCTCAGCATATTGTTGTACTAAAGGATGAAGTTATTTTCAAGCTCGCTCAATATGTCGGTTTTGTATGTGGTGTAATTGGACTTTGTTTTACGCTGCTGATCTTTTACATGTCTGTGCGACCAGCTATGTTGAAATACCTGATACCATTTTATGGTTCCTTTATTATTTTCCCGTATTGTTTTATTTTCGTCTATTGGCTGCTTACGAAGCGTCACAAAAAGTTGGCCGAATGGTATGATGAGAAGCAATGGTGGGACATCGCGCGGGCAAGCTTGATCACGCTCATTTTATTGATACCGGGTATGGCCGCATTATTTTTCATTAATTATATTCAGTCCAATAGTTCGATACAATACATTTGGTTTCCATATTATCTCTTTATGATGTTGATGTTCTTCTCGGGGAGTATACTTTATTATAGCAGGGAAAATGTATGAATAATCGCAGAGCATATTTTACACGGCCGATGAGCTAGAAATAAAATCGATCTTAATGGAGGATAAAAAGGATGTGAATCCCACTCGGATACTCTGAGTGGGATTCTGTCATCATTGACACTTAATCCTCACAAAAGCATTCAGAGAAGGTCATCAGCCGCTTTAAATGTATGTAAGATTTCCTCATTTTCGATCCGGCAATATTGCACTATTTGATCAGCGTCATTTTCTTGCTATCGATGAATTTATGTGTTTTGATATGGTATATATAGACACCTGATGGTGCGTCATATCCCAGATCATCCTTGCCATCCCAATGCACGGCATATTTCCCGGCTGAATGATATTGATTTACCAGCAGGTGGATTTGATGCCCCACGGAATTGTAAATTGTCACCGTTACGAATCCGGCCTCAGGTAATTGGTATCTGATCTCAGTCGCCATGTTGAACGGGTTCGGATAATTCTGCGCCAGGCTGTAGACCTTGGGAACATCATGTGCGTTCAGGCGTCTTATGCTTTCGGTTGACGTACAAAATCGTCCTGGACGACAGGTTGCCTGAGCGAGATCATCCGTCAGGTTGAACAGCCACAGATCACCGATTCCTTCGGTATTTTCATTTACCTTGAACAGGATATCGATTAGCTTGACCGCGTTCTGGTTCTGCTGATCGGTAGCATTAAATCCGTCCTTATTGAATCCACCTATAGTGACCACCCCATCGATATTGACATGGCCATCAAGGACTTCCCATCCATCGGTCATGTCGGTGGGGCTGACGCCCATGAATGTGAGTAAGTCCGCCGGATACCCCAGGTCGAGCCCAAACGCCTGGATGTTTT
>JAFGOE010000057.1 GCA_016926625.1 Candidatus Zhuqueibacterota bacterium | reverse complement strand
GGCACCAATCCCATCTTCAGATAGTTGACCATCTTCCTGCGCACATCATCATCCGTATTGTCCTGCCGGGTTGTAAAGAGCAATGTATCGTTTTTTGCATCGAATCTCAGTTGACCGATAAACGTGATCGTATATTCCTCGCCACCGCTGCCGGTCGTCTGGCTGGTAATCATTACATGTATATCCGCCTCCTTGCGGTCCCGAACATAATCGACACATCGAATTTCCGATCGAATGTAATCGAAATCACAATAGTCACAATCAATATAGACTTTTGGGGCGTATCCGGTTGATTCGGGATCAGTCTCTGACGCGATCACCATTGCGCTACATGTCATGATCAGTATGAACAGGTTTAAAATTCTGGCAATCATGGGGACTCCGGGTCTATGATTAGTCGATGCTGAAAAAAGTCAAATTGGACTTAAATTAAGGCCAATTGGAACCGAACAATTTCAACGTGGTCGGTCGATTTGTATGATGCTATTTCGTCTGGTACTTCGCAGAAATCAATTAACGAAAACAACGCACTCTATTTATCAAACACCCAGGCGTCCGCCTTGTGCATCGCTTCCTGTGCGCTGCTGGCCTTACCGATAAAAGTTCGGCCTGCATAACCGACATAGATCTCTCTGCTCGATGAATCCCAGAATACACTGTAACTCTTATGGCTTTTCCCGCCACGGACACGACCGATTTCGATTAGTGACATTTGACTGTTCTCTTTTTCGATGAAAATTTAAAAATTATTTTATACATTCCCTGGAATTAATAAAACAGGACACTTTGAATATAAATAAATTCAGGTTAATTTACAATAGGATTTGTATAAGTATCTGAATAAATTACATATTGTTTTAAATATGGTTTCCCCGGAATTTTACGAACGGAAGATCAAAGATTCTCAACTAAAAACGCCTGAAACTCATTTCAGGCGTCTTTAGTTTCTGCTGACTACAATAATTGGTGATGGAAGAAAGGTTTACTCCGCATAAAATGCAAGATCCTCCACATCCTCGTGCTCAGAACGCCTGGCGTGCGACTTGATCCACTGATACATGGGTTCCCAGACCAGCGTTGGTGCATTAGAGGCGATAAAGATATCGATGTGGCCGAAATCCTCTTCAGGAGTAGCAGTGCCAGCGCTTACGATGAGATGTTCGATGTCATCGCTGCCGACCAGGGTTGTACTATAAACTGTAATATCCCCGGCACCGCCTGCTGCGGCCAAATTAAGAATCGGCACATTGATTTGCGATAAATAATCATCGAACGGGACTTCAGCGGCATCGCTCATTGTCGCGGCATAATCTAATTCAAATTTGAACGGCTCATATGGCGGTGCCGACTCCAGAAAATCGAACCATTGTTCGTTGGTCACAAATTTTAACGCCACGGGCATCCCCTCTTCAAGATCACCAGCCAGATAATGGAAGACGGCGCCCTCGCCAAAAATTTGACCAGCTCCAAAGAATAGAGCGGACTGCAGATTGGTAAATCCTTCAAAGATAGGGGATGGACCATCCGGATCAGTTCGAGCAAGCATGCCCAGCGGACTGAATATGATGTCCTCCTGGTAAACACCATTGTTAAGAGCATCCTGTAAAGATAAGTAAACGCCAGCAAACATCTCTTTAAAGTAGGGATCACTTATTTTAATACCGAAATCTACCGGAATAAATCCGCAGACCTGGCGTTGGCCGACTGGTATCTGGGTTTCCTGGTTCAGGAACGCATATCCGGTAAATACACCACTGCTATAGCCGGATAAAATCATTTTACCAAAACCACTTCCTGAAAACAGCCTCGTGTATCGTGCTATCGCAATGGCAATATTTAAGTCGTCTATCTGCCGCTGTAAACCCCAGTCCTTCATAAACGAAAGGTCAGTCAAACCACCCGGTACGAGTGTCCATGCCTGGTCAATGCCCCATACATCCACGTTTTTCTCAGCTAAGTAAACGGCCATTCCGAAATCGATCGGTGTGCTCGCGGAATATACGCCGGGCAGCATCATACCGGTGAAATCTTTGGCATCACCATGCTGAAAGAAAAACGCCATCTTCGTATGAATCGGCATACCGAACCATCTTACTTTTACGACACGATGAATTGCGATGATATCGAAAGGATCCGGACCTGTTCGTACTTCAAATTTGTAATGAAAGATGTCATTCCTAATGTGCTTGCGCTCTAAATTCATTACATAAATCCTGGGTTTTTGTAGCGACTCAACGCCTGGTTGCTGTTCCGAATTTTCGTCGACCTGCCAGCCATTGATCTCCGTTAATTCCCTGGCTATCAACTCAGGATTTGCAAATGTTGAAAAGCCATCGCCTTCTCCGATTTTCGGATTTGGATTAAAACCCGTGTCTCTTTCGCAACCGATGTAACTAAACGCAATAAATAAAACAACGCTAACCATGCAAATTCGTCTCATAACGCCTCCTTCTTAAATTATTTTAGAATGAAATTGGGCAAGGAATGAAAAATGATTTAAAGTAAAGGCATTCCTCGCTGGTTAAATTATGCACACAGGTGATATACTAATCCCGAACGCAGTAAACTGACAGGCCTTCCATAGGAATCGATTCTTTGTGAGGATGAGATGTGTGTCACGCCCTGTTGTCCATCGATTAACAGAACTTCATACACTGCGAAATAACTTTCCAATTTAATATACAAAATAAATACTACAATTATTTGTCTTGTAATGATATTTATTAGCATTCAAAAAACCAAAATTAGCATTTATATGACTTTAATATCAGTAATTTGCGTTTTATCCGTTGCAGATAATTTTACTTCATACATTAATGCTCATTATTATATTGCTAACCGGCTTTGAAGCTGGTTATAATCAATACCGGCCGTAATTTCATATCATATTTTGCTTGACATTCAAGAAAAGAAAGATTAACTTATATATATGATTTTAATACATGTTATTTATGTCGCATTTACGATTTCGTTCATGCAGTCGAGGAGTTAACAAAATGAAAAAGTTTTTGATCATTGTCGGTATGGTTCTTTTACTGTTATTGATCGCACTTATCACCGTGCCGATGATATTTAAGCCGCAGCTGGAACAGCTCGTTAAAGACCAGGCCAATAAAAACCTCAATGCCAGCGTCGATTTTGAAGGCATCGGCCTCAACCTGTTCCAGGATTTCCCCAACTTCACCCTGAACATCAAAGAACCCTTGCTTATCAATAAGGCGCCGTTCGAAGGGGACACGCTGGCACAACTTTCTAATTTTAAAATCGCACTGGACCTGAAGAGCCTTGTTTTGAACAGAACCGTGAACGTGGTATCGGTTCAGCTCGATGAACCACGCATCGTGTTAAAAGTGGCTCCTGATGGTGCCGCAAACTGGGACATTGTCGTACCGAGTGTAGAGGAAGAGCCAGCAGAACAGCCTGCTGAAGAACCAAAGGAAGCAGCGAAGTTCGCGATTTTACTGCAGGAGTATGAAATCAAAGACGCGATATTCAGCTACGCTGATCAACAGACCGGAATGTCAGTCCTTGCAGACCAGTTTAATCACAAGGGAAGCGGTAACCTGACGCAGGATCTATTCGTCCTTCGAACTCTTACCAGTATCGATGAGTTATCGTTCGGCGACGGTACTGTGAATTATCTCCATAAAGCATTATTGAAATTAAAAGCTGACATCGATGTCGATGTAAAAAATCAGACTTACACAGTTCGAGAGAACGAATTTCAGATTGGACCGCTGCTCCTCGCATTCGACGGATTTGTAAAACAAGTGGGGGAGGAGTTGAATATCGACTTGCAATTCAAGACGAACCAAAATGAATTCAAGGACCTGCTGGCGATGGTTCCCTCTGTCTATCAGGGGGATATCTCAGGACTGGAAAGTTCGGGCACGATCGCTCTGGAGGGCAAAATCCAGGGAATCATGAACGATCCGATCTACCCGGCGATTAATATACAGATGGTCGTGAACGACGGCATGTTCCGGCACCCGCAGGCACCTGTGCCGCTACAAAATTTTAACATGGCCTTGCTCGTTAACAGTCCAGGCGGTCCACTCGATAATACGGTGATCGATCTTGACAAATTCCACGCCGAGATCGGCAGCGAACCGGTCGATATCAGCATGCACGTAAAGACGCCTATCAGCGATCCGCATGTCCAGGTCAACGCCAAAGGCAATATTAACCTTCAGAACGTCAACAGCCTGATCGACCCGCAAGGGAGTACACAGATGAGGGGAAGTGTTTCCGCAGATCTCGCTCTCGAAGGAAGGATGTCGAGCATCGAAAAGAATGCATACGATCAATTTAAGGCAAACGGCGACCTTCGTGTGAAGGATTTTAGCTATGCCGATCCGACGCTGCCTGAAGCTATTACGGTCAGTACGGCCGACCTGAATATAACCCAGGAACAAGCCAGGTTGAAGACTTTCGCCGCATCGATGGGTAAGAGCGATGTGCAGGCCAACGGATATCTCAGCAACTTCATCCCCTTTATCATGAACAAAGGTGTGCTCAAAGGAAACCTGAACGTTTCATCTAATTTTATCGATCTGAACCCGTTAATGCAGGGCGAAGCTGCAACGACAGAAAAGACCGACACTCCCGCTACCGATGCCGCATTAATCGCGGTGCCGGAAGGGATTGAGTTTACTTTAAACTCCGCTTTTAAAGAAGTGAAGCTAGGGAAACTTAGTATTAAGAACGCTGGCGGTGTGGTGAAGTTGCAGGATAAAAAACTGCAGTTGAACGACCTGAAGATGAACTTGCTGGAAGGCACTGTCGTTGCTAACGGTGTTTATGAGACTCCCGATCCGGTC
>JAFGOE010000008.1 GCA_016926625.1 Candidatus Zhuqueibacterota bacterium | reverse complement strand
GGCATCCTGATAGATATATCGTCCGTATTCTGAGAGTCCTGTTCCGCCTGCCGTGATATTCATGTTGTACAGTTCCTTGTAATCGAACTGGCCCCCAATTTTGATGAGGTGTTCGGGTAGCACCTGAGACGTTAAATCGAATTTTATCGAAAAAGCCTTGTCGTCACTATTAGCCCAGTTGCTGATGTAACCCCGTTCGTCGTAAAAACCGGTCACCGGATCGACGTTTGGTGCCATAATGATTGAATACATCGTATCCGGGGTTATCACCCAGAAATCGGCCGGCGATCTGCCATTGAAATTATTCTTGTATTTTACGTTGGTATAACCTCCGGTGAGGCTATAAAACGTTTTATTCGATAGAGTGTGGGTGAAATTCAGTTGTAACTGTTCATTGCTGTTGCTGTATCGTGTGAGATTGTCCGGATTATTTTTCCACAACCATTCGAATTGTGTCCAGCGATTGAACGATTTGCGGTAACTCAACCGGGTCTTGAAATTATTTGATATCTGATACGTTAATTTCGCGCTGTAACTTAGCGAATTATCCTGTCGTTCGTCCAGTGTATACGAACCGATTGAGAACAATGGATCGCGTGAGCGACCGTTGTTATAGGGGGAGTTTGACAGAGTCGCCGTGATCGTTGAAAAAAATGTCATTTTACCCGGAATCTTGATGCCGAGCTTCGGCAGTAGCTTCCCGGTCAATAGTTCCGGTCCGCTAAGGTTCATCGCAATACGGTCTTTATCGTACGAATTACCCCACATTCCAGGTGCATCCGATCGGATGTTCAATGATCCCATAAACTTATCGCTACCCGATTTGGTGGTGATGTTGATCACGGCCGATTCGCCCTGGCCATACTCCGCACTGAAAGCTCCGGTTAAAATCTCGATGTTCTGAATATCTTCCACATTTAAGTTCATCACATCGTAACCGCCGTAGACGGGGTGATTGGACGGAAACCCGTCGATCAATATTAAGGCATCGCCACCGCGGCTGCCTCTGATATTGATTCCCTTTAAGCTGGGGTCTTTAGGCTCGATGTTGATACCGCCGCCAATGCTGACCTGCTCGGAAAAAGCAGGTGCAAAGAATCCACCCTGGCGCTGTAAGATATCGGATGTGGATTCGATGCCCGGTGTCTCCATAATGTCCTGGCTCGATATCTGTCGGCTGGTTGAAGTGACATCTTTTTGAACCATCGATTTCTCCGCAACCACAGTCACCGTGGGCGCATCGATGACGTTGGATTCCAACTGGAAATTGACTGTCGTGGTGAGGTCGACTCGCACGTTGACACCGGTCATGGTCACCGAATGATAACCCATGTAGTGGACAACAACGTCGAAATTGCCCGGCGGAACCTGTAAAATAACGAATTTGCCGTTCATGTCAGTCGCAGCACCCAGATTGGTTTCTTTTACCATCACATTACATCCGATCAGAGGCTCACCCGTCTCCTTGTCCGTAACGGTGCCCATGATTTTACCCGTCGTTCCCGCAAACACGCTGCCGCAAGCGGCACATACGAAGAGAGCAGCCAATAGGATGAAGTGTATTTTTCCGTACTTCATGTTAATTATCCTGATTCTTGTTGGATTTTTTAAGCGTTCTTCTCATTAAAATTGTATCCGATTCATGAATGATAGCGATGTTTCGATAGACTGGTGGCTATCTGTATCCTAACATCTGTAACATCTCATCTGCCATGATCTCTGCATGCTCCGACTTCATAAAATATATCGGAAATCCCAAAATGACTGCATCGAATGTAGTCCCTGTGTAAAGAAGTCCGATCGATTGGCCTGCATATTGAGCGAATGTACTGCCTGCAGCATTCTGATATCGATAGAGTATATCCGTGAAACCACCTGCTTGTGAGATCGTATTGATCTGCACCAGCTTCCCGCGGAACGGATTCCCCTGCAATCGGTTAGCATCCACTTCCACATTGCTAAAATTACCGAAAACCCCCAGAGCGCCTGTACAATCACCCAGATAGTAGGGAGTTTCATCAGCCTGCAGGATGTGCAAGTACTCCGCCACAAACGACGTATCCTCAAACGCGGTAGGAAATGGTTTGTCCCAGGCGAACGATTTTAAAATTCTCCAGCCGCTCATGATGAAATCACCACCGATATTCATGTACTGTTTAAAATAATCGACATGATCTGCTAACTTATGCGGTTCAGATGTGGGACGGTTATCCGCATGCCAGATGACCATCTTGTATTGACCCAGCTTTGAGAGGGGTGGGAGCGGTGCATCTCGCAGATAATGATATTCATAATCCCATACATCATCGGGATCATCGACGCCGAATATGGCTGAGTAGAAACTATCGACCTGCGCATCTGTGGCCGCGGAACTGGGTGGAAATTCTCGTTCGATCGTCTCATCGATAATAAGGATGTCTTTTTCGAACGTCGCTTTGACCAGGCTGACTCTTACTGAATAATCTGTTATGCTCAGAATATTGGTATTATCCCTGGCAGTCACATGGATTACATGCTCACCATCTAATGGGGTCTGAAAATAGTCCGGGGGAATATACAAAGATGTATCAGTCGTCCAGCTTAAATCACCTCCGTCCACAGACCAGCCATATTGCTCAATTTCACCGTCCTCATCGTGGCCGGTAAATTTCAAGGGAATCCCGTAATACCAGTCGGTTACCTCCTCGGCGATGAAGTATTCCGAATTGGCTGCAGGGACGATAATTTGAACTTCAGGGGCGACGGTCTGCGTGGTGTAAAATGTCTTCATTTCAGGAGTAGGATCAGCTACTTTGTTGTCGTCGATCGCGCGAATCTGAAATTCCTGCTTGTTCCCGATGGAATCACTCGAATTAAAGGCAATGGTCAGACTCGTCTCCGGGGTGAATTCCCACGCGGTTGCCACGCTTTCACCGGTCGACGAGTACGTGGTCGTATATTTCCATTCATACCCGATGACGTAACCATCATCATCCCCGCCATCCCATTGTAATTTTACCAGTGCAAAGATGGTATCACCTTCCACCGGAATGTTAGCAATAGTGGTAGTCGGCGGAAGATTAGGATGAGGCGTGGTGATGTCTTTGCTGCAGTAAAACAGCATAGGTATCAGACACAGTATGATGGAAAATTTTGCAGCTATTTTTAATGATCGCATATTACTAATCTCATCTATCTGTTCGGCAAACTTATCAGTACTGATTTTTTAGTTTTTTCGGTATAATATCATTTAATTGAGACACTTACGACTTCAATTTTTGGAATAAAATAAAACAAATCCCTGTAGCGGGTCACCGATTGAAACGATTTGATGTGTAATTTTATTTCGGTGTTGTGATTCTCTTTAATTGCAAAGTCTTGATCGATCGTTATGAGACTGCTCATGCCGGGAGCCGATTGCATCGGAATTTGGACTCCCCCGAACGCGTAACCGTGGGTGAGCAGCATAAAATCAGCCGAAATCCCGAATTGAAATGACGTATAATTGTCAGGTGGAAGGTATGAATCGAAGATCGTGTGTTCGAGCAATTCACCCTCATCCGTTCTCTGGAACATGTTATAATGATACTCCCCGGCAAACGATGTCTCGGTGTTCTCATATAAGATGAAATAAATACTGTCGATGAATGCCTTGCCCTGGTAAATAGTAATCCCCAAAATATCTCGCGACTCCAGGGGGATCGTTTTTGTACCGACTTCCACCAGTGTATCCGCCGGATCATGCTGTAAGAGGATCTGCAATCGCCCGGGATCCGGTGACGGTTCGATCTCATTGGAACATGTGAACAAGAGCAAGACTGCTAATGACAGGATTACAAGGCTGCTTGAAATTCGATAAATGTTTTGCATCGTAAGTGTATGCCTTTTTATTTCACGAATTGATTCGCTGTGTTTTTTGGGACGTTATGTTTTTTACAACACATTTAGTACGGGATGCAACGTCATATAAAGCAGGAGCAGCAAAAAAGCTGCTCCTGCTTTGATTTCTTATCGTACTAATACCATCTTATTGATTTTATTAAAGTTGCCACTTTTTGTGCTCAATCGGAAGAAGTAAACTCCGGATGCGACCTGAGCGCCATATTTATTTAATCCGTTCCATTGAACCGTATGATAGCCTGCGGTTATCGGTCTGTCGATCAATTTCAACGTCTCGCGACCGAGAATATCATAGATGGTGATAGTTACATGTTCGTTCTGTGGCAGAGCGAAATTGATCTTAGTGGCTGGATTGAAGGGATTCGGATAATTTTGTGACAATTCGAATCGTTCTGGCAGAGCGCTGGTATTCGATTCAACCGAAGTAATCTCTTCGACCTCAAGAATGGAGACGTCGTCGAACCAGACTTCGGCCAGGCCGATCGCACCCAGGAACCATGAGAATACCACAAAATCGTCCTCATTCAGTGTCGTGATGTGTGAAAATTCCTGAACTTCTGTCGTCAGGTCGACATATTCTTGCAAGTAACCGCCGTAGGGGTCATGATTCTGTTGCACCCAGGTCTCGATGGTCACAGGCGCACTGGCTTTGGCTTTGTAATGGATTGAATAGATCTTACCAGCGACCATATCCATCGATTGCCGTAGTTGTATGTGCCAGTTAGTGCCAGAAGATTCAGTTATCTTCACATGACCGGAATTCGCTCCGGAGATGAGACCAGTTGCATCGACAGAAAATTCTGCCGCACCACCATATACTGGTGTCTCCCAGCCGTTCAGACCGTCGTCAAACTCGCCGTTAGTGATCATCTCAGGTGCTTTGATGACCGACACGGCGTCGATCCAAATTTTCGCCTCACTCCCTCCGACCATGAACGTGAATTTCGTATTATCATCGATATCGACAACGGCCGTATCGGAAAAGGCTTGAACTTCGGTCGTGAGATTGACGACCTCCTGCGCATAGCCACCGTAAGGATCGTGATTCTGCTGGATCCAGGTTTCTATCGTTACGTCGCGATCCGCTTTTGCCTTGTAATTGATAATATATTTATTATTTGCCTCAACATCGATGAGATAGGCTAATTGGATATGCCAGAACGTACCGGTCGCTTTCGAAATATCGATCAGGGCTGAATTTTCACCCGAGATCTGTCCTGTATTATCGATGCTGAACACAGCCGTCGCTTCTCCGCTATGAACCTCCTGAGACCAGCCGGTGAATCCTTCATCGAACTCGCCGTTGTCTACCTGTTCGGGGCTTTCGGGTTTTGGCTCCTCACCTTCTACATATTCCATGACCGATACCGCATCGAACCACAGTTCGATATTGCCGACATGTCCAAACATGAGCACGAGTTGAACATTGTCGTTGATATCGGCGACGCATGTGTCGATAAAAGTCTGGTTTTCTATAGTTAAGTCTTTATCAGTTTCGATGTAGAATTTACTGTACGGATCATGTGCTTCCTGAATTCCTGATTTGATGGTGCACGGTTCGCTCGCGCGGGCTTGATAGGACATGATGTACGTGCCACCTTCCCGAACACGGAACGTCTGTTGGAGCTGAGCATTCCAGTCCGTACCGGTCGAATTGGTGACTGTGACATGCGCGGCGTTAGGTCCGGACATGGAGCCAGTATCATCGATCTCAAAATCTGCTTCAGCTCCGCCGTACTCCGCCTGGAACCAGCCTGTAAATTCGTCGTCGAATTCACCGTTTGTAATCAATTCACCTCCAATATCCTCTTCGGAAGTGTCCAGAAATGCCGGATAGTTAAAGAATTTAACTTCATCGACGAAACCGCGCAGGATGTCGGATTCTTCGGACGTGTAGCCGAGGCGGAATGAACCGCTTGATGCTGTCGTCAGTTGCTGGTCCAGCGTTTCGTCGAAATAGGTGACGCCATCGCCAATGAGCGAATCGTTTTCATCATACACATATAGATAGGCTGCTTCCTCTGTGGCCGTGCCGATGAAGTGAAACCATCTGTCCATGATGTCGCTCGGAGCAGAAACGACCACATGCTCGTCGCCTGTCAGCGTCGTTGCGACACCTAACCAGAACTCATTGGATCCGTAATTGGCGTAACGTATGTTACCGACACCACTGTTCTGGCCCCAGATCCAGATCTGTCCGGTTCTGCTGGAAAAATCTCTGCCATGGGCTTTTGCCCAAAGATCGATGGTCCATCCCTGGCGGTTGTACCCGTTGGTGAACACCATCGGCGCAGGAATTTCGACAAAGCACGTATCGGGTTCGTTTACGTTGAGGTCCATGTTGATTGCCATGGAATAGGTACTCGAATCAGCAAGAGCTGGTGCTACATCGGTTGAATATTCGTTTGCCAATCCTTGAAGGATGACTGGATTATTATACAAGGTCGCGTCCATGGGAGTGCCGCTGCCCTCTTCGAATGAGAGGTCCAGAACCTTATCCTGCAGATTCCAGAATCCCAGTCCATAATAGGCAGGTTCAACGGCATCTTCAGCACCTGTGGGTGATATCGTACGTTGAGCGTAAGTGTTTTCTACTGATACGTAATACAAAATTCGTTCCCCGAATGAACCGGTCGGTAGGTCAGCACTGTACTCATTCGGTTCACCGGTGGCCATCATAGGAACTGTTTGAAAACTCATCCCATCATCGATCGAATAGTGTAATAACGGATCGCCCGCAATCTCGTTTCCGGTAACCGCTTTAATGTTAGCGTAGACCGTGGGTATTTCACCCGGTTCCACATTCTCGCCGATAACCTGTGTAATACCCAGCGGAATTGAATATGAACGAACGATATTGCTGATGCGCAATTCATCCACATATCCGTTATAATAACCAACGGCATCGTTCCAATTTGGATTTCCTGAGATCATAAGTGGGTAGTCGTTGGTCTCCAACTGCAGACCCTGTTGCATGAAATTATCATTGGCTGTGGTAGCCGAGAGCAAATTTCCATCGACATCATGGACCAGTATGGAGATAGTAGCGGACGCCGTGTCGCGAATCATGGCAAAATGGTACCAATTGTAGAGTTCAACACCTCCGAAAGGACTCGTGGCGCCGATCCAGTCGCCTGTGGTATAACTGGTCATGCTGATGAGGTTATGGCCGTAACCGCTAAAAATGACCTGATAGTTGTTTTCGTTTCCGTTCTGATTGCCAATGCCCTTTCGCACGATCGACGGTTGTCGTTGATCCCAGGCGCCGCAACACGACACATAGGTCACCGGCTGCATCCAACCTTCGATAGTAATATTACCCTCAAGATCCAGCGCATCGTAATCCGGCACGATGACGTGATTCGTGTCTGCGTTAGTATCGTTGGGGATATAAAGCGCACCACCTAATTCCGGTCGCAAGCCCAAACCGGCCGGAAGGGCGATCAACGCACCGCGCGGTTCACCATCGACAGCACCGGCGACAGTGGCTTCGTTTTTTAGAAGATCTGCTTCATTATCGAAATGCATTAATAGAACTGTATGCTCATCAGGCGCGTACGGCCCGCCGATCGGATCCTGGGCGAAGACAACGCCTGAAAAAAGCAAAGTAACGAACAGAAAGATTAATGAAAACTTAAATTTTGTAACAGTAATCATAATACTCTCCTTTTATTTATTGAGATAACATATAAAATTGATATTATTTAGGAAGACAATAATTTCTTTAATGATTTGTAGGGATTAAAATACATGTTAACCAATATATTAATTAGTATGGATAAACTTCGATGCAGATAAATAGCTTGAGTATGAATAAGTAAATAGTGGTAATCTGGAAGAATAAGCATTTTAGTTATTATGTAAAATGATTTTTGCTAACAAAATGTGTGGATTTAAACAGAATACCAAACTATTTCGTTTGATTATTTGAAAACAAAACTTATTAGTTGTGATCGTCTTACCTGGATATTTTTAATTTATTGAATTGTATTTATAAATGCAATAAAAAAAATTCGAATTACGCTTTATTTAAATTCATTTCATCTCTGGAAAAAATAATCTTGCTTTCTTAAAAATTTGTTAATATTATATAATGAACAATTCTTAGAGACCTTTGATGGAACCTTTATGCCTACTTTTTTTCAAACATCCCGAAAATAAACAGCACCATGGAGTTTTCTTAAATACTAAATCCATTATTATATGCACACTATATAGTGACTTCCTAATAACAAGATGAATAGTTCCTTATGAATGGTCAATAGTATTTATCAGATTAAGGAGATGGTTCGTGAACGATTCGAAAAAACTAAAATTCAGAGAAAAAGTCTCTTATGGGTTCGGGGATCTGGCATGTTCAATGTTTTGGACACTGTTTTCGATGTTTTTGCTCTTTTTCTATACTGATGTTTTTGGCATATCAGCAGCCGCAGCGGGAACCATGTTTCTGGTGGCAAGGCTGTGGGACACTGTAAATGATCCACTAATGGGAATGATTGGGGACAGAACCAAAACAAAATGGGGAAAATTCCGACCGTATTTGCTCTTCGTGGCTTTTCCCTTTGCAATAATCGCGATTTTAACCTTTACCACGCCCGATTTAAGTAGCACTGGTCGTTTGATTTACGCCTACATCACCTACACCTTCATGATGATGGTCTATACCGCCGTAAATGTGCCGTACGCGTCGCTTCTGGGCGTCATGACGAAGGATTCCAATGAGAGAACTTCATTAGCGTCGTTTCGGTTTTTGGGAGGTTTTACCGGGGGACTATTGGTAACAGCCTCCGCAAATTCATTGGTTGAGTATTTTGGCACCAATGGAGACATGGCTGCAGGATATCAAAAGACAATAGCACTATATGCCATATTAGCCGCCATCTTCTTTCTGCTGACCTTCGCAGGTACCAAAGAAAGATTGGATCCGGACGAAGTGGAAGCATCCACATTTAAAGAGGATTTACGTGATCTCGCACGAAATAAACCATGGTTTATTATGCTGGGCGCTGCGATATCTGTTTTGATTTTCAATTCACTCCGAGGATCGGCAATTTTATACTATTTCAAATATTTTATTGGTGATCAACATGTGATGTTTTTGGGCGACGTGAGTCATGGCACTTTATCTGCCGCGTTCATGACCAGCGGGCAGGTAGCCGCCATATTAGGCGTTGTTCTCGCAATTCCACTCGCTAGCAAAATTGGGAAAAAAAATAGTTTCATGCTATCCGGTCTCGTGTGTGCCGGATTGTGTATCCTGTTTTTCTTTGTTCCACCACACCAGGTATCTATCATTTTTATTCTAAATATCTTTATTTCGATGGCTTCGTCACTTGTTTTCCCTCTGATATGGGCAATGTACGGGGACGTCTCCGACTATTCAGAATGGAAAACAGGTCATCGAGCAACGGGATTAATCTTCTCTTCATCTTCCATGTCACAAAAAATGGGCTGGACAATTGGCGGTGCTATCAGTGGCTGGATATTGTCAGCATTCGGGTTTATTGCAAATGAAGTCCAAACAGAACAATCCATCCTGGGTATACGCTTGATGATAAGTTTGTTCGCTGCAGCCGGTGCGCTATTGTCCGTTGGGTTTATGTATTTCTATCCATTGAGTGAAAAATATATGCACGGTATTAAAGATAAGTTGGAAGAGGCCAGGGTGAAATTCAGTG
>JAFGOE010000056.1 GCA_016926625.1 Candidatus Zhuqueibacterota bacterium | reverse complement strand
TCACCCAGATAATATTTCACACCCAGCCAGGTGGCATTATCCGTTGCATTTTTCACGTTCATGACGAGACTAATCCAGTAGTTACGGCCGACTTCATTGAGCCAGTCTTTTTCCAGCATGCGACTATAGCGTTGTTCCGTGCCCAGCGGATCGGGAATAGTCTCCAGATGATAGCCTACATGGGGCACTTCGTAACTAAGATCATCGTAAACCAGGCCCTCGGACGAAACAACCGCCGCATTTTCCTGATAAATCATATTCTTATACCAGGCGCCGGCCCAGCCATTGGAAGTCATCCCCATGAGCGTATCAATTGGTGTACTGATCGGATATTCAAATGATTCACGGGCAAGGAAAATTTCTGAGGAGACATCAGCCCAGGACGTGCCGAGACGCAACTCATCGAAACTGGCACTGAGTCCCTCGCCAACGCTTCCGCCGAATTCGATGCGAATGGTATTAAATCCGCTCTTCATGCTGGTTAACGCCACGGCGTCCGCCATGGATAATTGGGGTTCTCCTGCTAAAGGATCAGGATTGATCCACATGTAGGTTGTGTCATAATCAGTGCTTTCGGCTCCCTGCATCGACGACAGTCCCACCAACCACACAGGCCCATCCGCCCATGCCACTGACGATACTTCCGGACCCTCGCCTCCATGCCAACCGCTACCGCAGGTATATTTATCGAGGCCATGTCCTTTACCAAACATACATATTTCACCGGTATCGCCCAGATAATATTTTACGCCCAGCCAGGTGGCATTATCCGTCGCGTTCTTCACATTCATGACCACGCTGATCCAATATTTCTTCCCCGCTTCGTTAGGCCAGTCCTTATCCAATTTACGACTGTATCGTTGTTCTGTACCGAGCGAATCAGGGACAGTCTCTAAATGGTTTCCGGTGTGAGGGACTTCGTAGCTGAGATCGTCGTAATTCAGCCCCTCGGTAGATACGAGTGCCGCGTTTTCCTGATAGATCATGTTCTTATACCAGGCGCCAGCCCATCCGTTCGATGCCGTGCCCATGAGCGTATCGATCGATGTACCGATCGGATAATCAAACGACTCTCTGGCCTGATAGCTTTGAGCCATCGACATGGAACTTACGAATAATACAAACAAGAAAACTGTAACAATGGTTTTAATACGCATGGTGATTCTCCTTTTCCTATTTAGGTTGTTAAAGAAAAAAACACTATCTCCTTACGCCAACTTATCCTCCTTGAATTGATTATCGGAGGAATCATGGACAAACATCCATGAATAGTCCTGTCACCTCCTTTCAGTACTTGGTAGACTTATATGTTTTAGAATTTTTATCCATATTTAAAATATTGGGGTAGGTTTTGTCTTTGGTTGACGTTTGAAATAAGAATCGACAATTTAATATACAAAATTAAATTTGAGGTGTCATTCAAGCATGTTTCATTTTGTTGTCGGTATGTTACATTGAAAAAAATTTCACCACCGAGAACACAGAACCCACAGAGCCCTGCCCCCCTCCCTTAAAAGCTGAAACCACGAAGCTCACGAAGGAGACACGAAGGACACGAAGAACCACACCCACACCCTGAAGAAAATAAAGAAAAATAATTTAAAAATAAATTTTTGGGGTGGTTGGGAGTTGGGCTCCGTGAGCTTCGTGTTTTAAGCTTTTCTTCGTGAGCTTCGTGGTTTCAGCTTTTAGGGGGGGGGGGCTTTGGGGTGAAAGCTTTTTTATTCTAATTCAACTACGGTTTTGAAGCGCATAATCGGAAGGAGTCACACCGAAATGTTTATAAAACGACCGACTGAAATAGGATGAGCTATTGAATCCGACTAAATACGCAATTTGCGTTATCGATTCATGATTTTGCTTCAACAACTGTGCAGCGCGGTTCAGCCTGACGACGCGAATAAATTCACTTGTCGACTGGCCGGTCAGGGAGCGTAATTTTCGATGCAATTGAACACGACTCAGCGCGATCTCTTTGGCAAATTCTTCAACACTGAAATCAAGATCACTCATCCTCGCTTCCAGTATAGTCAGCGCCTTTTTTAAGAACTTTTCATCCACAGATGTCGTGGCGATCTCTTCAGGTTTCAATCCCTGAATCCGACTGAAACGCAACCGTAACTGGCGACGTTGTTCAATTAAATTTTTAATTCTTACATTTAACTCTTTAATCTCAAACGGCTTCGTAATGTAATCATCAGCCCCCGTCTCTAAGCCTAATATCTTGCTCTCCTCCGACGCTTTGGCAGTCAGTAAAATCACTGGAATGTGACTGGTGCTCTCCGTGGTCTTAATGCGTTTGCATAGTTCATATCCGTCCATTTCCGGCATGATTACATCGCTGATAATCAGGTCAGGAATTTGTTCGATAGAGAGGTTCAATCCCTGCACTCCGTCTTTCGCCTCCAGAACATGGTACTTGAGACTCAGACAATCAAATAAATATTTACGAAAGTCAGGATCATCCTCCACAATTAAGATAATAGGAAGCTTTTTGTTTAAGACTGACTTTGACCCTACATCTGTTTCCACTGCATTATCTGTTTTCTCATCCACGCTGGCAACGCTAAAGAGGTCATCACGTTCGCTATCGATCGGTTCTTTGATAATTTCATGTTCATTAAGATGATGATCGCCTAAAGGTAATCTTACGATGAAGGTACTTCCTTTACCTTGAACACTTTCCGCGAAAATGATCCCCGAATGAAGATCAACCAATTCCTTCGTCAGGGCTAATCCAATGCCGGTGCCTTCATGTTTGGGAGTCGTCGCATTATCGACCTCATAAAATCGATCGAAAATTCTACTAACACTTTCATAGGGACAACCGATTCCGTTATCTTCAACCGTGATCTCCACGAAACCATAAGGGAAGCGTTTATCCTTATCTGTGATCTCTTTCTGTTGCCTGTTAAGGTTTGTCAATGGCAACACATTCCTGATCCACTGTTTTAATTTGTTAACATTAGAAGGTTGATCGACGTCGCCATGAAGCGACTCCGATCTGCCCGTCTCTTTGCGCACAGTCAGCGTAACTGTACCACCTTCAGGAGTGAATTTCATAGCGTTCGACAGCAGATTGGAGACGATTATCTCCAATTTTTCCTGATCGACGTACACATCGATCGATTCGTTACCATTATTTGAATCGCTGATCACAGAGAAATGCAGTTGAACTCGTTTTCGCTCTGCTAATGGTGAAAATAAAATGATGTATTCTTTCAGCAGAGGAACAATATTCTCCTGTCTAGCCCCGAGCGGCATGAAACCAGCCTCCAGTTTCGAAAGGTCCAGAAGCTGATTGATCAGGTGATAAAGTTTCTGACTATTTCTCATGATGATATTGCATTGATCTCTGAACTTACCGCTGATATCCCGGGCAAAGATTTGTTGTAACGGTCCCATGATGAGTGTAAGTGGGGTTCTAAATTCATGGGTGACATTGGAGAAAAAACGTGATTTCATGCGATTAATTTCCTCAAGTTTCTCCGCATGAAGATGTTCCAGGGCAAGCTCATGTTTGATCCGGGCTCTGTTCAATTGAAAACGCCAGATACTAATGAGCACCAGGCTTAGAAAAAGAAAATAAAATAGATATGCCCATGACGTCTCCCACCAGGGTGAAAGTATTTTGATGTTGATCGCAACACCCTTTTCATTCCACACACCATCGTTATTTGTCCCCTTGACACGGAACACGTAGTCGCCCGGATCCAGGTTCGTATAGGTTGCAGAACGTTGATTACCCACATAATTCCATTCCTTTTCAAACTCTTCCATCATAAAGGCGTATCTATTTTTTTCCGAAAACACATAATTCAATGCAGCAAATTCGAAAGTAAAAACCGATTGTCTATGATTGAGTACGATTGATGAGGTCTCAGCGATATGCTGCTGTAATGGGGAATCATCCACTCCTATAGCCACATCTTTATTAAAGAGTTTAAAATTAGTCAGAACGACTGGTGGGGCAATCGGATTCTGGGTGAGCTCCTCTGTTGATAAGATATTCAAACCGTAATTCCCACTGAATAAAATATCACCGTTATGAGCCATGAAGAGCCCCTTTAAACCTTCGTAAACGCCGAAATGATAATAATCGGGCTCAGGTAGGAGATCAACGGCATTGTTCATTTTCACGATCATCTGTCCAGCACTTAACCAGAGATTGCCTCTATTATCTTCGACGATGCCTGTAATCGAGTTATTTAACAACCCGTCATCCGATTGATAGCGTAGAAATCGCTGATTATACCTGTCGTAGCGATATAATCCCTTTCCTGCCCCGATCCAGATATGTCCTTTGCTGTCCTCACAGATATCGTAACAGATATCAGGGAAAGCGTTGACATCATCATTGAAGTCGTGTAAATAATTAACAACACTACCCGTCTGCCTATCCACGTAGCTTAGTCCCGAATACGTCCCCACCCAGTAATTCCCCTGCCTATCCTCAAGCATGGACAACACGCCGTCCTAAATAATCGGATAAGTAAAACGAGAGAAAGTTTGTGTATTGCGGTTATATTGGTCGAGGCCGTTAAATGTACCGATGTACAGGTTCCGATCGTTATCTTCAAACATTGTCAAAATAAAATCATGCCGAATCGTCGTTGTATCTTTCGGATCATGCCGGAAATGGGTAAATTTTTCTGTTTTCGGATTGAATAAATCCAGGCTGGCACGATACGTTCCAACCCAGATCTGGTCATCGCTATCGATGAAGACGGTAGTGACCTCATTGGCGCTCAAACTTGCCATATCCCGATCATCATGCAGGTAGTATTTGAATCCTCTACTCTTCCTGTCAAACACGTTCAATCCACCGCCATCGGTACCGATCCACAGATTTCCTTCCCTGTCCTCAGCGATGCTGAGAATGTACGGATTGTTCAATGCTCCCTGAGTCACGCTGAAATGCCTGAACCCCTGTGTCAGCTTGCTGGAATAATTAATTCCGCCATTATACGTACCAAGCCATATGATCCCGTCGCTGCATACGTAAGCAGAATAAACTGAATTGCTATTGATGCTGTTCTCATCGTTGATGTCGAAAACGTATTGGTCGACTTCCTCTGTCTGGATGTTGAAGATGTTGAGACCGCCGTTTTCGGTCCCGATATAGAGATTACCCTCTTTGTCGCCGGCGATACAAAATAATTGATTGACACTGATGGAACCCGGGTCGTCTCTGTCATGCAGATATCGCTTCACGATGCCTCGTTCAGGATCGAGACGGATCAAACCGCCGAAATAGACACTCATCCACAGATTTCCATAAGCATCTTCAAAAATACCACGAATATCCGTCGCGTGCCCGCTATTTGGATCATAGACGATCCGTCGAAACGATTGCCCGTCACGATCGAATAAATTTAATCCATCCGCAGTGCCAATCCAGAGCCGTTTTTTGCTATCCTCATAGAGGCAATTGATAACGTTATTGGACAGTGTATGCGCGTTTGTCGTGTCGGCATTATATTTCGTGATGGTTTTCGTCTGTTTATCGAAATTATATAATCCGACCTCAGTACCCAACCAGACCGTGTGAATATGATCCTCCAAAATGCTTAAAACATAGAGCGATTCGACAAGCTGGTCGTCATCATATTGGGGGATCACGTTGGAAATTCTATCCGCGTTTCGATCGTATATATCGAGTCCGCCTCTCTTCGTGGCGATCCAGATATAATTATCGCTATCCTCCATGATGGCCATTACTTCATAACTAGTATACGATTCACTAACTCCCGAAGTGTTTCTATAGATTGTAAATTGATAGCCATCGTATTTATTTAATCCGTCGTTAGTCCCGAACCACATCATACCGCGGCTATCCTTCATGATACAGTTCACGGTGCTGTTGGAGAGTCCATCGGCGATAGAAAGATGATCGAATTTGAGATCGTTGTTTACAGCGCTATATATATTTGTTGTGGTAGATAAAATAAAAAGAAAGATGATAATTTTAAGAAGACGGAGGTTCATGATAATGGATGTTGGTGTCGATTAACATATATAAATTAGGATGGCGGGCCCTGGATGTTTTTTAAACCACAGAGAGCACAGAGAGATCACAGAGCCCCACCCCTATATTTTATAACAACTGATGATAGATTCTAATTTTGATACAGAAATCTGTTTAAAATCATTTAAAAATGATAGCATTTATGCTTCAGATCATCTCCGATAAATCCGTTATAGAATAGATCTAGAAACACCCTGCGCGAATCGATTTCTATTAGAGAGAAAAAAATAACATTATATCACCTGATAGTTAATTTAGGATTTAGGAACTAAAAAATCAATATTAATTTTACAGAACAGAAAAAAAAAAATATTTAAAACCTGTCATTAGTTTATGTATCTATTCAAGATTTATATCGGATTTACCTGGGGAGTTAAAAAATAATTAGAATAATAAGGTCAAGCTTTATCAAATTTGTTCGATTCCCGTTATTTTTAAGATTCTTAAACGAAGATCATCCGCAATCGAATCTTATCCCTGATATATTTATTCATTTAGTTATGTTTATTAAATAGATGAATGGGCGGTTTGTCAGATGTCTTATTTTTTTTAAAAAAATTTTGTCCTTTCATTTCTATGATAAAAAATAATATCTTTTGCATCTCTCATAAAATTAATTTATTTTGGTGATGATTCTCTTTTTGTGGAAGAGTTCGACTCATAGTAGTTGATTACATGTACTATCTCAAAAAAGGAGATAATAACTTGATTATATTAAACACCTTATCAAACAGTGTAGTCTATGATATCATGTCGATTTCATTGTTGAGCATTTTTTTTGTAAAAATCAGCCAATCGCCAATAAAACCAAACCGGGCTAAGATCCCCATCGGTGCACAATTATATGGCGTTCGAAAGGAATGTGAAGTCGATTTTCCGGGAACGGTTAAGAAGATTGTAGAGATGGGGTACGACGGCGTTGAGCTTGCCGACTATTTCGGCTATTCTGCGGCTGAAATACGAAAAATTCTCGATGACAATAATCTGAAATGTTGCGGGAATCATATATTCCTGGAGACACTGCAGGGTGATGAACTGCAAAAGACGATCGAATTCAATAAAACGCTCGGCAACGAATACCTGATCATCCGGTGGCTGGATGAAAAGGAATATCAGACCCGCGACAAATGGTTGGAGTTAGCTCAAATCATGAACAGCATCGCCGAGAGATTAAAGCTGCACGGGATGCGTCTCGGTTATCACAACCATGAATTTGAATTCAGGACCGTCGATGGTGAATTGCCATGGAACATCATCGCCGATCATACCAGCCAGGATATTATATTGGAACTGGATACTGCCAATTGCTCTCATGCAGGCGCCGACCCGATTCATTATCTCAATCGCAACCCAGGCCGCACGGCGACATGCCATTTAAAGCCATATTCCAGGAAAAACCCCCACGCGATGATCGGAGAGGACGATATCGACTGGCAGAACGTCTTCAAAATCTGTGAGAGCACCGGCGGGACCGAGTGGTACATCGTGGAGTATGAGGTAGAAGAAGTGCCAGCCCTGGATGCTTTGAGGATCAATCTGGAGAATTTGCGGAGAATGGGGAGATAGGGAGTTTATCTGTAAAGTTCTAGTTCTAACAAAGAGCTTAACCACCGAGAACTAAGAGGGCACAGAGCCGCGCTTCACAACCCGAAAAACATTCACCGCGGAGAACACGAAGCACACGACGCCCTTTAATTCAACTACATGGAGAAATAATTCGTAAAACGAATGAAATATTGAAATTCAATGTTTCAAGGTGGTAGAAATCGGACATCGTTTCCTTTATACACTCTGTGAGATTAATTTCTTTAAGACGGAACATGGCTGTGCATCGACTCTGTCCCTTAGTGCATATGTATTTCACTATAAAGATTTTAAAAGAATTCAAAACATGATTTCTTCGATTCTACCAAGTTTCCTGTTTTCCCAAATATATCTCTATCATGTAACCTCTGAAAAAATCTCTTGACTTTTTCCGTAATAAATTGTACAATAGAGTTGTACAATTCGTAGCGGAGCAATCGATGGCCATTTATACCACGTATTCCAAAGCAAGGGCGAATCTTGCCAATTTATGTAATAAAGTCTCTGACGATAAAGAGATCGTCCTGATCAAGCGTCGCAAAGCAGAGGACGTCGCCTTAATATCATCGTCAGAGCTAGCCGGTCTGTTAGAGACCGCTCATCTGTTACGCTCATCCAAAAATGCACAGCGCCTGCTGACGGCATTGAACCGGGCTCTCTCGCGTTCAGAATCACCAAAAACAATTGATGATTTTAAGGAAGAGCTGGGATTGGATGAAGAGCAAGAGAGATAAATCACTTAACGATCGTCCGAGAGATGCTGTATTTCATCCTGAATTCAGGGAGGACCTTAAATATTGGATCCAGACCGATCGCAAGATCGCCCTGAGGATATTCGAACTAATTGAGGCTATCATGCGTGATCCCCATAAAGGAATCGGCAAACCGGAACCGTTACGCTACCTGACGTCCGGAATCTGGTCTCGGCGGATCACCCAGGAGCACCGGATCGTCTATCTCGTGACAGAGGATCGTGTCGATTTTTTGCAGGGACGGTATCATTATTGAGAGATCATTCTAATGCTATAAACATTTAATCATTAACGGGATTAAAGCCGTTATCAGATTTTGGTTATAATGGAGATGATTTAAATCGATGCGTTCGGTTCATATAAATCATTTGAAAATGAAATCCAAGCTATAAACATTTAATCCCTAACGGGATTAACACTTTGGCACAAATTAGAGCCGAATGGGGATCATTAGATTCGATCCGTTAGTGGGTGTATATCAGTAGTGTCGCGTTAAGATTAAAAACATCCATTGTAATTTATTAAAATATATAAGGATAACTCTATAAAATAGGTTTATCAATTTAACAAAAAAATTGTTTTTTTATTTTCATAAGTTCAATAAAAACAGAAAAGCTTTTTTTCAAATATACGTTAAACGCGACACGAGTGGGTGTATGTATTATCAAATTAAATCCATACAATTGAAGGTTTCTTGCACATATTAATCCAAAATATTTCATCGGTTTAATCATAACTGTGATTATATGGTGTATCAATCCATTACCTAAATCATCATCCAATGTAATCCCGTAGGGATTCAATGTTTATAGGATATGTGTATCTCACAAAAAGATATTCGTCCCGTAGGGACGAAATGTGTGACCATATATACATAAACACAAGTGCTTAATTCTTTTTGATTCCGATCCACCATCATAACATTCTGTCCCTAGCGGGACAGAATGTGTATGGGGTAATTTAAAATGCTATAAACATTTAATCCCTAACGGGATTACCACATTTTCACACATTTGGGCCGAATACGAATGATTCAAATCGATCCGTTATAACGGGGGTCAAAGATTTTTACCCTATTTAAAACCGGGGTAAAGATTTTTACCCCCTATTGTCCAATCAACCGACGGATTTCGGCTTCGATCTGCTTACGCGTGTACAAATCCTGCAACAAATTCGTCTCCGATTGCAATACCGACAACTGGGCGTCCATCAAATCCAAAATGCTGCTGAAGCCGGCATCGTACTGTTGCGATACCACTTCCAGATCCTGTCGCGCCGAGGCCAGGTTGGTTTGGTGGATGAGGATCAACTGGTTCTGCGTTTCCAGCGCCCTGTCCTGATTCGACAATGCCTGGTCCAGATCCCGCAGCGCCGCCTCATAATCGAGTCGCGCTTCATCCAGGTTTAGTTGAGCCGACTGCAGATTCTGTCTCTTGGTAAATCCATCGAATATATCCAGGCTGAGACGAAGGCTGAGCTGGTCGTTATCATGTGTCGATCCGCTGTAGATGTCATTGCTCTGCGAGTAGCTATACGACCCACTTACCGACGGAAGAAATGCTTCCTTAGAAATACGATGTGATAATTGTTGCACCCTGATCTGCGATTTCCGATACTTGCTTGATGGTGGGATTGTATTCCAGCATCATCTCATAAGCCGTCGCGTAATCAGGAACAGAAATTTCCTCCACATCGAACGGCTTAATGGACAAATCGGAATTCGGATCACGACCTATTATGATATTTAAACTGCGCTTTGTTGAAGCCTGGGATTCCACCTCCCGAATGAGCTGTGCTTCGAATGTGCCGCGCTGAACCTTGGACTTCAGAAGATCGGATTGACGCTTCAGTCCCAGCTCCACCATGCGCTCCATCTTCGTTATCTGCTCGTCCGAAAGCTTGATATTTGCCTTATACACCCCAATCGTTGTGTCGGAAGCCAGGATCTCAAAATAGAGCCGCTCGACCGATGTGCGGATCTGGTCCCTGAGCGATAAATCCGAATATGCGGTCGATGTCTGCCTCTCCCTGGCCAGGCTGATGCCGGAATACATGCCGGGACGATAGAACTGCTGGCTGACACCACCTCCGATATTCCAGTTCCACTCATCCTGCATATCACTGACAAAAGGACCCGAATTGGAAGTCGATGCACTCGCCGATACGCCAGGATAAAGCGCCGACCACGCCTGCTGCGTTGAAATTTGCGATTGCCGCAGCGTAAATTCGCTCTTCTGCACATCCGGATTATTACGTAACGCCGTTTGTATGCACTCGTCCAGCGACAATGTCTGGCCGAAGCCCACACCGCTTACCATTAATAGTATAAGTATCATCAATAATTTTTTCATGCTATCCTCGAAAATAATCTGTGTGAATCCATTCTCTATAATTATTCAACATTCAATACTCTATTCGTATCGTAAGGCTTCGATTGGATTTAAATTCGCTGCCTTGCGTGCGGGATAAAATCCGAAAAAGATACCAACCGCACCGGAAAACGTGAACGAAAGGATGATGATCATCGGATTTAACACCACATAAATATCCGTCCATTGATTTAATATAAATGCGATCCCGGCTGAAAGCAAGATACCGATGATACCCCCTGTCAGCGAGAGCACTACCGCTTCCAGAAGAAACTGCGTGAGTATGTCACTTCCGCGGGCGCCTACCGACATGCGGATGCCGATTTCACGGGTTCGCTCCGTGACGGATACCAGCATGATATTCATGATCCCTATACCGCCGACAATCAAGGACACCGCAGCCACAGCACCCAGCAGCATCGTCATGATTCGGGATGTCGCCGAGGCCATTTCGGTCACCTCGGTCTGGTTTGCCACATTGAAATCCGCCTCCTGTCCATAATCAATCTTATGCTCGCGCCGAAGAATGTTGGTTATCTCCTCCTCGGCCTTGGTAATCGTCTCCAACGATGTGGCACTGGCATTGATCATGTTGATATGATGATCACCCTTCAGGCGGACCATGACCGTGGTCGATGGCGCCAGAATGATATCGTCCTGATCATTACCACGCGAATCCTGTCCCTTCTTGGCGAGAACGCCGATCACCTTGAAAGGCGTGTTTCGAACGCGGATCTTCTGACCGATCGGATCCATATCACCGAAAATCTGCTTTACTATAGTCTGTCCGAGAACCGCAACCTTCTTACGCGAACGGACATCTCGCTCTGTAAAAAATTCGCCAGCTTCCAGTCCCCAACCGCGTATCTCTAAATATGCCGGATCAACACCCATGATCGATGTGCTCCAGTTGTTTCCGTTTCCGATGACCTGTCCGCCCGACATCACGATCGCCGAGATGTACTCAATCAATACGGCTTCCTTACGAATGGCTTCGACATCGTCCATCGTCAGCCGATTAAAACTTCCTGCACCGCGACTGACACCACCGCGCCGGCTCCACGACGGAAACACGGTGAGCATGTTATTGCCAAAAGAACTGATTTCCTGAGCGATTCGTTTTTGTGAACCTGATCCGACGCCGACCATGACGATCACGGCGCTGACACCGATGATGATACCGAGGGAGGTCAGCAGACTTCGCATACGGTTTTTCATAATGCTCCTGAACGCTGCCTTGAAAAGATTTTTTAATTGCAACATTCGTCTTCCTCCTTCATCATTTTTAATTCGTCCTGAGCAACAAACCGCTTTTTAACCGGAACATCGTTTCGAATACGTCCGTCACGCATTTCGACGATGCGCCTGGTGTATTTGGCGATGTCGCTTTCATGCGTCACCAGGATGATGGTAATCCCCTGCTCATTGAGCTCCTGAAAAACCGACATCACCTCAACCGATGTCCTGCTGTCGAGGTTTCCCGTCGGTTCATCCGCTAGCAGAATGCTCGGTTCATTCACCAACGCACGTGCAATGGCGACGCGTTGTTGTTGACCACCGGACAGTTGATTCGGTACATGCTCGATCCGGTCGCCGAGGCCGACCCGCTCCAGTGCCTCCTGTGCTGTTTTCAGCGGATTCTTGAAACGATGCGTTCTGTCGTAAAACAAAGGTAATTCGACATTTTCGAGCGCCGACGTCCGCGATAACAGATTAAACCCCTGGAACACGAATCCGATTTTTTGATTTCGAATATCGGCATATTCATTTTTTGTCAGTGCGCTCACATCGGTCCCGTCAAGAAAATACTTCCCTGAAGTCGGTTCATCCAGACAACCGATCAAATTCATCAGCGTGGATTTACCGGATCCCGATGCGCCCATGATGGCAATAAAATCACCCGCCTCAACGGAAAGATCAACCCCACGAAGGGCATGTACATCGATCTCACCGATATGATATGTTTTTTTTATGTCATGTATGTCAATAACTGGTTTCATATAGTCGACTCTACTTTCTTCCAATTCGTGTAGAAACAGTACAAACGGATATCGATCGCTATAAACTGTTCGATCATTTTAATTTTTAGAACGGGCCTCTACCGAAGCCACGCACTGGACCAGGCACAGAGCTGACTTGCGTTTCAGTCGTCTCAATCTTGCTTATTACCTCCAGGCCCTCGGTAATTTCAAAACCAGGCAGCGGCATGATCTCGACATTTCGCCCATCAGTTGCACCGGTCTTCACCGGGATGGTCTTAAGGTCTTTATTGTCATCGAAAAACCAGAGAACGGCCATAGTGTTACCGTTCATGGTGGGTGTTCGCGATCCGGTGCCTTCACGCGTACCTGCCATCGCGGACCTGTTGCGATTAGGCCCACCGCTGCTGTCCGGAGAACCACCCATGCGATTAAATCGTTCACGCATGTTTTCAGCCATAATCTTCATCATGCTTTCGGTCGGCTGCAATTTGGTAGCGGCCACTGGCGCCAGGAGCACACCATTCTTGGCCTCAATAATAAATTCGATCGTCGCCGTCATACCGGGCAAGAGAAGACCCTCAGGATTGTCTGCATCGACAACAACGGTATATGTCACCACGTTCTGAACGGTCTCCGGTTGCAGCCAGACCTGACGCACAGTACCGTAGAATTTTTTTTCATCGAACGCCTGCACTTCAAACTCAACGGATTGGCCGACTTCAATTTGTCCGATCTCGCTCTCATCGACGAGAGCATGGATTTCCATCTTGGACAAATCCTCGGCAATGAGGAAGAGTCGCGGTGTCTGAAAACTAGATGCCACGGTCTGACCCTCTTCCACCTCCCGATAGATGACAGTGCCATTGATTGGTGAGCGAATGAAGGCATAGCGCATATTTCGCTCGGCTCGTTCCAGGCTGTTCTGCGACGACAGCAACGATGCTCTTGCCGATTGATAATTGCTCTTCGCCGTGATATATTCCAATTCTGACAAAAGATCCTGATTATACAGATCTTCCGTACGCTCGTAATTAAATTTCGCCTTATCGTATTCGGCCTGACTTCGCAGCAAGCTCGCTCTTGCATCGCGCACCTGAACGGATAAGATCGTGGTGTCGATTACCGCGAGCAGCTGATTTTTGGTGACACGATCGTTGAAATCGACATATATGTTATCGATAATGCCCGACACCTGTGTACCCACTTCGACCGTCGTCACCGGTTCAATCGTACCGGTTGCATCAACCGTGTTTTGGATGTCTCCCCTCGTCACTTCTGCGAACGTATAGGTCGTCTTATCACCGTTGCTCTTTTTCCGCAGGCATAATAAAACCAGTATCGCAGCAACGATTATGACGACGGGAATAATGATTTTCTTGT
This sequence comes from Candidatus Zhuqueibacterota bacterium, assembly GCA_016926625.1. Taxonomy (GTDB): domain Bacteria; phylum Zhuqueibacterota; class Zhuqueibacteria; order Thermofontimicrobiales; family Thiofontviventaceae; genus Thiofontadaptatus. The sequence continues at coordinate 26,912 of JAFGOE010000056.1, read as the reverse complement.
TGAGCTTCAATTGAACACTCCTGTACTTCATTTGAATGATCGTATGCTTAATACATCGCTCCATTGATATGGTGCAGATGATTAAGCGTTATTTATCCTGGTACTAAACTTAAATCTCTTATCCTACCATCCGGGAATCATGCGACATATATTTTCAATTTTTATATATGAAGTGTACCCGAATTCTGGCCTTTGACTAACCCATTATACAAAATATTTACATATCATGTTTCTTTTTTTGAACCAAATCGAGCGAATCATTGACCAAAGGCATCATACAATGAATTAACAGAAGTATTTCCATTAGTTCATCATATGACGAAGTTGATGTGACGAACTGGTTCATTGGTTAATTTTAATTTGCAATTGAAGCGAAAATGATTATATTTGAGTTGATTAAACATCATTTTTTTTCAAACGTGCGATGAAATAATTATTATGTTGTTTAGCGGGAAGAATTTAACTCAATGAAACGTATTTATGTGCATATCATATTCTGGTTAATCATCGCCGGGATAAATTTTGGTTTTGGACTCTACTTCCTCCCTTTGAAGAGTGGTATCCAATTAACCCTATTTTATCTGCTCTTCCAGGCGTTGGTTTTTTACATCAACTCATACCTGCTGTTCCCACGTTATTTCTCCTTGGAGAATACCGGACGATTTATGTTGATCACCGCCGCCTTCATTATACTCGTAACGATCAGTCAATCGCTAACCGACTACTATTATATTTCGCGCCTGGTATTTAAGCATATCCCTCCCCGAAAACCGCATTTCATGATGATCTTCATGCGTAGTTTCTTCTGGCTTATCTTCATCGATATGATAAGCACGGTATTTATGATGCAGGATCGGATTCGAAAGCAGGCTGAGAATACACAACAGATCATATCCGAAAAATTAAATACAGAACTAAAATTACTGAAAGCGCAGATCAATCCGCATTTCATGTTTAACACATTGAACAACATCTATTCGCTCGCGTATATGAAGTCGGACCGGGCACCGGAAAGCGTACTAAAGCTCTCGCAGATGATGCGCTACGTGATTGAGGACTGTGAGAGCGAACGTGTGACCCTGAAATCCGAAATTGAATATATCGAAAACTACATCGCATTTCAACAGATGAAATCGCCCGAGGAACAACGTATCACATTCGATTATTCCCGGGCTGATCATGATTCGTTGATACCACCGATGCTGTTCATTCCCTTCATTGAAAACAGTTTCAAGTACAGTAAGATCGAAGAATGTCAGGATGCATTCATCGATATCGTATTGACCTCTGACCAGGATGAAATAGCTTTTGATATCCGAAACTCGATAGCGAATTCCATCAAACAGCAACCGGGTGCCGGTACGGGTATAGACAATGTAAAAAAAAGATTGGAGATCATCTTTCCGCAAAAGCACTCATTAACGATCGACCATGAGAAAAATGAATTTTATGTACACCTGAGGTTGTTCTTAAAATGAAAATAGGATGCGCGATTATAGATGATGAGTTTTTGGCTCGTGAGTATCTGAAGGATTACGTGAGTAAAATTCCGTTTCTGGAATTGAAGGGTGATTTCAATTCACCGTTAAAGGTATTCGATCTACTGAACCGAGGTGAAATCGATTTGCTCTTACTGGACATTCAAATGCCTGACATCAGCGGTATCGATTTCCTGAAATCATTGGAAAAACAGCCCTATATCATTTTAACCACCGCCTATAAAGAGTACGCCCTGGAGGGGTACGAACTCAATGTAACCGATTATCTGCTCAAGCCCTTCTCGTTCGAACGATTTCTGAAGGCTGTCAATAAAGTGGCGGAGCTGATCGAGCAGGATCAGCCCGATACTGAGGACAAAGGATCTGACAGTAACCTGCAAGCACCCAGCATTAAGGAAGACTACCTGATCATCCGGGCCGACAGAAAGTACTATAAGATCAATTACGACGATCTGATCTTCATCGAGGGTCAAAAGGCATACGTAACGTTTCATACGAGGCAGCAACAGATTACGGCATTAGCCTCGCTCAAGGAACTGGAGGAAAAACTGCCCAGGAACCGTTTCGTGCGCATCCATAAATCGTACATCGTGGCCATCAACAAGATCCAGGCTCTGGAAGGTAATTCCATCGAGATCGCACGCAAGTATCTGCCTATCGGGAAGAATTATCGGAAGGTGGTGGAGGAGATATTCGGGTTGTAGGCTGATTTAATAAATTTGAACACGAAGGACACGAAGAAAAGCAAAAACACGAAGCACACGAAGCCCCACACCCATGTTCTCCAGAAAATAAATTATAATAAAAAGTCACTGATTTACTGCAGCTTGCACAATCATTAAGTCTAAAATAAAATTTAAAAAATATTTTTAATTAAGTTACTTTCTTATGGAGAGGTAGGGATGTGGCTTCGTGTCCTTCGTGTTAGTGCTTTTCTTCGTGCTCTTCGTGTTAAAAGCTTTAAGGGTGTGGGGCTTCGTGTTGAGCTACTTCAAAAAACCGAAATCACTCATACTCCCCCTTCTCATCGAAATAATTCAGCTTCTCCATCTTGCTATGCAGCGTGCTGCGGGGGAGTTGGAGCAGGCGGGCGGCGTTGCTGATGTTATTGTGCGACTTATCGAGCGCCCAGTCGATGATCTCCCGCTCGCGAGATTGAATATAGGCATCGAACGACTGTATCGCTTCGAATTCATCATCCTTTTTCTCTGCTTCTGCGTCAGCCTTTTCCGCGGTCGTCGGTACCCAGTCGAAATGATAATTGTTTATGTCATACGGTAGAGCCAACATTCGTTGAATCACATTCTCTAATTCTCGCACATTACCAGGCCAATCGTAATCCATCATCTTGTCTAATTGTCGGGTACTTAGTTTCGGCGGAGTCTTGCCCTTTTGATATTTTTCGATGAAATGATCGATCAGAATGGGCAAATCTTCCTTGCGATCGCGCAACGGTGGTACCGTGATCGGAATAATATTAAGCCTGTAGTACAAATCTTCTCGAAACTTTCCCTCTTTAACCATTTGGAACAGGTTGACTTTTGTGGCGCAGATGACCCGGAAATCGACGGGTATATTAATTGATCCGCCGATGGGTTGTACCTCACGTTCCTGAAGAACGCGGATCAGTTTGACCTGAAGTCGGAAAGGTAAGTCGTCGATATCATCGATAAACAGTGTACCACCATGTGCTCGTTCGATGTATCCTTTGTGGCGACGGAGGGCACCTGTGAAAGCTCCCTTCTCATGTCCGAATAATTCACTTTCAAGCAAGGTCTCAGGTAGCGATGCACAATTAACTGCTATAAATGGACCATTATTTCGTTCACTAAACCGATGTAGTGTCAACGCGACTAATTCTTTGCCGGTCCCGCTTTCACCCTCGATGAGGATAGTATGATCGGTTGGTGCAACGGACCGCAGCGTTGTCATCAGCTTTTGCATGATCAACGAATTTCCGATTATCGTATGATTTTCATAGCGTTGTATACGATTTCTTAATCGCATATTTTCGGTGATTACGTCGTTCAGCTGCCTGATATTCTTCAGCATACTCAACAATTTATCAGGGGAGAACGGCTTAGTCAAATAATCGTATGCACCGAGTTTCAATGCGGCGACCGCCGTTTCCACGGTTGCGTACGCCGTAATTACAATCACGGTGCAATCCTTATTCTTTTCCTTTGCTGCTTTAACGATATCGATCCCGTTCATGCTGGGCAACCGCAGATCAGTAATTACAACATCGAATTTGTTACTGTCAAGATGTTCGAGTCCTTTTAGCCCAGTCTCACAGGGGGTCACTTCATAACCTTCTTTGGTGAGTGTATCGTTAAGGATAATACGAGATATTTTTTCGTCTTCGATCAACAAAATTTTCATTCCACACCCCGTATTGGCAGGTTGATGTAAAACGTCGTCTCGCTACCGGAATGGTTATCCACCGTTATGGTGCCACCGTGCGCCTCGACGATGCCCAGGCTAACCGAGAGTCCGAGTCCCGTCCCCTTTCCCTCATCTTTAGTCGTAAAGAACGGATCAAAAATCTTATCGAGATATTTTTCAGGGATGCCACATCCATTATCGGTTATCGATATAAAGATTATATCGTCGTTTTTAAGACCTGTAGCAATACGGATCCTTCCTTTCGTCTCTATACTGTCTAAACTGTTCAACAGCAAATTCATGACGACCTCCTGGATCAGATTGCTATCGGCCTGTATCGGGGGTAGGTTTTCCGATAGTTCTGTGACTATCTCGATATTATTTTTCTCAAGGCGGTAATGTAACAGCGACAACACTTTCTCGATATCGTCATTTAAATCTACATTCGCCATCTGTTTGGATGGCTGTCTGGAGAAACCGAGTAATTTCTGAACGATCATGGCGATATGATCGAGTCCTTCATTGGCTAGTTTCAGATAATTTCTGGTCTGTTTTAAATTTTTAGGTTCTCGGTCTATCGCATAGAGACAATTCTTTATTCCATTAAGCGGATTGTTTATTTCATGAGCAACGCCTGATGCAAGTCGGCCAATTGATGCCAATTTTTCGGCATGATAAATTTGTCTCTGCGCCGATAAAAGTTGTTTTTTGGATTGTGCCAGCCTCTGTTTCATCTTTACGAAATTCGTCACTAATACACCTATCTCATCATTTCCGGCTTTCATACGTATGGGTTGGTCATTTTCAAGATCGAACCTGTTCATTTCAGACACCAACTGACTGAGTGATTTGGTAATATGATTTGTCAGATAAAAAATTGTCATTAGAATAATAATGGCGACAACGATAGTCAATGTAAATAGAAAGAAGAACAGTTGTTTAATGTTGATTAAAGTCGGCTCGGTATCGAATCCCATTTTCAGCGCACCCCATGATTTACCGTAAATCTGGAGGGGCAAGGTAATTTCCGTAATCCATCCGTATGCATCCAGTTTTCGGATCTGACTGATCGGTTCGAAATTGGTTGAGTAACCTGCTGTCTGCAATTCGTCTGCGAATTGTCTGATGCCATGGTAGCTGCTGCGAACGATAATCTGTCCGGATTGATCATAGACCAAAATAAATTGGATTCCTTTGTTTTTCTTCAGGAAATTGTGAATATGGTTTTCGAGATAGCCTTCATTTTGCAGCAATCCACTCTCCGGATAAATAAGAGCATCGAGAATTGACACTGAAAACGTCTGGGTTACTAAGAGTGAACTTTCTAGTTTATTTTTAATAATCAACGAACGCCACTGAAACATGACGCTAATAAAGATCGCCAACATCAGCATAATGATGATGCTGCCCATCAATATCAATATTCTCGCTTTTAGACTAATCGCTCTGATCATAGCTCATCCTCGAGTGACTCGATGATTGACGTGATGTGATCATAATCTTCATCTCGTGCAACGGTAAACCCGTATGCAAATTCGGGGTCCCAGTTCATCAGCATCTCTTTGTAGACAGGATCGCGAACGTCTATTTGAAGTAGTGCATTCTGCATCGCCTCGACAATGGCTGGATCGAGATCAGATTTGACCACGATCGGAGAACCGGGGATCGGTTCGGAAGATGCAAGGAACCGTATCCCTTTATTGATAAATTCATAAGCGACTCGATCTTTCACGACGCCAACATCAAAATTACCTCGCAGTACCTGATAAATTACCGTATGATGGTGATCAAAATAATGAACCGAATCGAGGTCATTGATCGTTATGCCATATTTTTTGAATTCATATCTTGGTAACCAATTTCCTGAAAAAGATAACGGCGACGGAAGCGCTAGTTTCTTCTCTTTGAGATCAGAAATTGTATGAAACGGACTGTCCGACCGCGTGACTATGACCGAGCGAAAGTAGGGTTCAAAATTATTATTCAATGGCTTTAAGATGCATCGTATTGGATTATCTTTCCGGGCTTTGAGATAAATATATGTTCCTAAAAATGCTGCCTGAACGTCACCTTCCGTGAGTTGCAGAATAGTTTTTTCATAAGAATTGCTGAGTTTCAGTACGAAATTATAGGGTGTTACCTGGCTGAGATAGTTCATGATCGGCTGATAACCTTCATAGATCAGATTGGGCGAAAACCGTGAGATCACACCGACATATACAGTCTCCTTATCCTGCAAATCATAGATACGTCCATCGGCACTGCGTAAATTATCAGGTTCAACGGTAATGTCTGTAATGGATCGATAAACAAATACGGTAATCAACAGGAAAATTAGTAGAAGAGCGAAAGCAATGTAATATTGAAAATACTTCATTCTTGTTCTTTCTTTACCGAAAATAGAATTCTTTCTGTTGATTAGCAAAATGTATACCTCAGAATTTATGGGCAGAAATTATATCATTTAAATGCAATTTATGGATTAAAAGAATTAAAGTCAAGTTTATTGTCGATATTTCGACATGTAATTTATCGATATTTCGCTAATTCATCGATATTTCGACACTAAGAAAAAAGAATATTTTTAAAATGTAACAAATTCCCTGTAGCAGTAACGCTTTGAGGATTCCCATTGATTGGCATATATTTTGCCAAAGTGACTTTGTTTGAAATAAATAAGAAATAAGGAGAGAGTATGACTGATATTAAGCCGCGATTTGAGTTTCGTGCCTTTGCACAAAGTTTTGGGATCGTTGAGGAAAAGATGAGGTCATTAAGCCCGGTCGAAAATATCCGCGAGAGTCTGGAAATCTATATCATGTCCTCAGGAAACAATGAAAACAATACCAAAATTCGAGATAATTTGATGGATATTAAAGTATTTGTCCAGGAGACTAAGGGACTGCAGCAATGGAATCCTCGTATGAAAGGCAGTTTTCCGATGTCTGCCGAGATGCTGCAGAACGACGTATTCCCTGCTTTCGGCGTCACCATGCCTCAATTGAAGCGGGAGGTCTATACTCTTGAACAATATATCAAAGAGATCATTCAACCACACCCCGATCTGGTAGCCGTCAATGTGTTCAAACGTCGATTTGCATTAACGATAAACAGCTGTATAGCTGAAATTGCCGAAGTATATATTAACGGAGCAAAATTGATGACCGCTAATCTGGAATCAGTCGATGTGGACGCTATTCTCGAGGCGAAGAAGATGACCGGTCTGGACAACTATGAGAACGTTAACTACTTATTAGCGATCAAACGAGTCATTGGCATGGAACTGTTGCCATCTACGTCAATATACAGTGTTAAAATCTAAAGGCCTTGTAATACAACTCGCCATGGATTTAACGATGTTTTAATTAGTATACAGTCATTAGAAAGTATGTATCAGCTGAGCGATGCATATCAATTATCATGATGTAATGAATCAACTTGAGGACTGACATGGGAAAAGAGATAGAACGCAAGTTTTTAGTAAAAGGGGATGCCTGGCGCGGTCTGGCGACGGGTACACACTATCGGCAGGGATATTTATCGACGGTAAAGGAGAGAACAGTTCGGGTCCGTACCATCAATAATAAAGGGTTCCTGACCATCAAAGGCATCACGATCGGCGCCACTCGTTCAGAATACGAGTATGAGATCCCTGTCGGCGATGCCAACGCGATGTTAGACAATCTCTGCGAGCGACCGTTAATAGAGAAAGCGCGATACAAGATAGAATATCAAGGATTTACCTGGGAACTGGATGAATTCGAAGGTGAAAACAAGGGACTGATTCTGGCTGAAATTGAATTGTCTGCTGAAGATCAAAATTTTAACTTACCCGATTGGATCGGCGAGGAAGTCACCGACGACCCGAGGTATTTTAATTCCAATCTTATAAAGAGACCGTACACAACCTGGTAATAAGAGGAAGCACGTATGTCTGAATCTGAAAAGGAAGTAAACACCGAGATTTCGTCTGAATTACAGACTGGACCTGACGTGGAGATCGATATCGATACAGATGATAACGGAAAAAACGATTATGATCCACTGGATATGAGTAATTATCATCTGAACCAACTACCGAAGAAAGTCGCATCGAGTTTTGAAAAATTCATGTCAAAAATTGGCGGTCCGCTCGCACTCGTGGCTTTCATTCTTATCAATTATATAATTAATATTCCCTTTTTGAAAAATATCGATGTATCGATTCTCGATAAAGAAGCTCAGGCACTTTTTAACGAAGTCGGTCCTCTGGCGTTTGAAGGGAAAACCGTCGCCATGTTAGCGGTGTTTGTCGCTTCTCTTATCCTCTGGATTACCGAAGCCGTTCCGAATTACCTCACCTCACTGATGCTTATCATCGGTCTTGTCTTGACAGGTGTCATTTCTGAGGTCGATGCCTACCATCAGTTGGGACACCGCGTGATGTGGTTGAACATCCTCTCATTCGTGTTGGCCAGCATGCTGGTGAAAACGGGTGTGGCAAAGCGGTTCGCGCTATGGTTTATCGTCAAATTCGGGAAAAATGCGGCTTCTATTTTTCTTAGCTTCATCGTCATCAATTTAGTCTTGTCTGCATTTATCTCGGCTACGACCGCAAAAGCCGCTATATTGCTGCCAATTTTTATGGTCGTCGGTGCGATATATGGTGCAACCGGGGGTAAAAATAAGACAAATTTCGGACGCAACATCGTGCTCCAGAATTTATTTCAGATCAATATTGGTGCCAGCGCTTTCGTCACCGGATCCGGTGCCAATCTGCTGGCAGTCGCCATCATCGCCGGGGCCATGGGTACGGATATTTTCTACACCGATTGGCTGGTCGTCGGATTTCCGATCTCAATCTTTCTCATGATTATTGGCTGGATCGTTGGAACGAAATTCATCTTCCCACTCAAACCAGAAGAAAAGAAACCACAGATCAAGGGTGGAATGCAGCGGCTGAAAGACGAATTAAAAAAGATGGGACCGATGAGTACGAATGAAATCAAGTCCATCATCATTTTCGTAGCCGTGCTTGCATTGTGGTCCACTGACCGTTTACACGGGATCAGTGCGACGGCGGTAGCCTTTCTCGGTGCTATAGTCGCTCTGACTCCACACATCGGTGTCGTCCAATGGAACGAAGTCGATATACCCTGGCATCTGTTACTCTTCTCCGCCGGTGCGTATACCCTGGGATTGGGCCTCCAGGTAACAAATCTTTCGGAAATCATGGTCGATGCGGTGTTTACCAAACTCGGATTCGACCAAAATACGCCTTTCTGGGTTCTTTATGTGACCTTGACGTTTGCGATGCTATATAGTGCTATTATCTTTCAGTCGAAAACAATGCGTGCTCTAATCTTCGTTCCCATCGCTATCGGTGTAGCCAATAAATTTGGATATCCGATCATGAGTTTAGCGTTTCCGGTCGCCCTATTAATAGAGCATGTATATGTACTGCCGTTCAATAGCAAACCGGCAGCACTACTCTATGTAACGGATCAATATAGCTGGTCTGATACCTTTAAATTCGGTATTATCATGATGACCATCGCCTGGGTACTCAGTCTGGTGTTGGCGATGACCTATTATAAATTTATGGGTATCACGCCGATTGGACTGGGATTATTCTAACAAAATATTTGAAGTAATTGTAGGTAGATAACATGGCAATCTTATTAAAATCGACTAAAGAACTGGAAATGCAAATCGATGAATTTCTGGACGCAGTGGGACAGGGGGGTCTCGTGTTTACACTGGGAGTTAAATATTACCTGTGTAAAAATTCTGAGAACTTTAAGGAACAACTTAAAAACATCGGTTCCCTGGAAGCTAAGGCAGACAGTTTGCGTCGAACTATAGAGAACAAACTCTATACGCATACATTGATCCCGGAACATCGTGGTGATGTGCTGGGATTGCTTGAAAGCACGGACAATATCATCGATCAGATGAAAGAAACATTAAATCAGTTCGACATCGAGACTCCAAAAGTCCCTGAAGTATTGCACAAGAATTTTATTGATTTGACAGAGATGTCAGTTCTTGCATCGGATGCTCTTGTTATGGCTATTCGTGCCTTTTTCAAAGACATTAACGCCGTTAAAGATCACCTTCATAAAGTATTCTTTTACGAAAAAGAGGCAGATCGGATCGGTGATAATCTGAAGCGCCAGGCTTTTCAACTGGATTTGCGCTTAAGCGAAAAGAATCACTTACGATACTTCGCTCTTCATATCCAGCAAGTTTCTGACAATGCTGAATCCGTGGCGGACCGACTGGCAATTTATACCATAAAGAGAACGATATAAATGATATTATTTTTCCTGTCAAGCGGACTCTTTCTCGGCTGGGCACTGGGAGCCAATCACGCGGGTAATGTGTTTGGTACCGCTGTGGGTACCAAGATGATTCGATTTAAAACTGCGGCGATTATCTGCAGTATTTTTGTGATCGCAGGTGCCGTGATCAGTGGAGCGGGTGCCACACATACCTTACAGCGATTGGGCTCTGTCAATGCCATCGCCGGTTCATTTATCGTCGCCCTGTCCACGGGATTGGCCATATTTCTTATGACGCGCTGGAAGATGCCGGTATCCACGTCGCAAGGCATTGTTGGTGCGATCATCGGTTGGAATCTGTTCGCTGGTGCATTAACCGACTTCCATTCTCTAAGGAAGATTGTCATTACATGGATCATAGTCCCGGTAATGGCGGCCTGCATATCGTTCGTTCTTTTCCTGATCACAAAAGCAATCCTTAATCGTTCGAAGATTCACCTGCTACAGATGGATATGATGACCCGGATCGGGCTGCTTGTAGTCGGTGCGTTCGGATCGTATAGCCTGGGAGCGAATAATATCGCCAATGTGATGGGTGTATTCGCACGGGTCACCCCGTTCTCGGATTTAACAATTTTTAATGCGATCACATTAACAGGCGTTCAACAATTGTTTGCATTAGGAGGCATAGCCATCGCTGTCGGTGTATTCACTTATTCACATAAAGTCATGGAAACGGTCGGCAGCAGTCTGTTAAAGATGTCACCCGTGGCAGCGCTGATCGTCGTCCTCGCTCATTCGATTGTGCTATTTCTTTTCTCTTCAGAGACACTCGAACATTTTCTCGCATCGAATGGTCTGCCGACGATCCCGCTCGTTCCGTTATCCAGTTCTCAAGTCATTATCGGAGCATTAATCGGCATAGGCCTCTTAAAGAAAGGTAATTTGATAAAACTTAATGTGCTCGGAAATATCGGATTAGGATGGATCGCCACGCCCATTCTTGCTGGTCTGATAGCATTTATTTCGCTGTTTATTTTTCAAAATGTGTTCGATCAACAAGTCTATCATAAAGTAACCTTTGACCTTAACGCTGAAGTCATCCGACAGCTGGAGAATGAAGGAGTTTCCGATCCGGCCATCAGCACGTTGCAGCACAAATCATTTGAAAACCCTGCAACGTTTGAATCCGAATTAAAGACCTTTACAAAATTAAGTCCTGAAGATCGCAAGAAGGTCATCGACTATTCACTGCGGGAGCTATTTAAAATCGATCAACACACGCTGACAACCAAAATTAACAGACAATGGTTCTCCGCGGGGCAAGTGGAGGCACTGGAACGTCTTATCGATAACACCTATAATCATCGGTGGCAGCTTGTCGCCGATCTCAAAAATATGAGTCCTGAATGGCATTATCGTGATAAAACGAAATTAAACAAGCGATTCAATAAAGATTTAGAACAGAAATACCAGATCATATTTGAAATATTTCGGATGTCGAATACTACCGAATTAAAATGAAAGGAGAATTTATGAGATGACCATGTACTCTAATCAACCTTTTATATTAATCTATTCATAACTAATTTATTATCTTTTCATTTATTATTATTAGGAGGAAGTATGTTAAAATTAACCAAAGCTGCATTATTAGTCACTTTCTTGTTTTTGTTTGTTTCGATGACTGCTGCAGAAGAACCTGTATCAGTTGGAAAAACAGAATGGGATCACGGAATCTTGATGTTTAAATCGGACGATGGTGATTTTTTGACCCGATTCGATATGCGTGGTTACATTAATGGCGCTTACTTTTTTGAAGATGATAAGTATCTAGCCAGTGGAACGAATATCCGCAAGGCTCGTCTCGCTATCAAGACACAATTGCACAAATATTGGCGTGCCGAATGGGATGTCGATGTGGCTGAAGGAGTAGTGGAGATAAAAGACTTCTTTGTCGCCTTCCACGGATTTAATAATTCTCACATCAAATTTGGACACTTCAAGATGCCGTTGGGCTTGGAAGAGTTGACATCTTCGCGTTATCAAACCTTTGTCGAACGTGCCTATCCGATGATCGCATTTGAACCAGACAGACATATCGGTTTGGAGTACTCTCGCTGGGGAAACAACTGGAATGTTAGAGCCGCCTTGTTCGGACAGCCCTGGGATGCCGAGAAGGAAGGTATGGATGATGAAGGCAACGTGATAACAGAAACCGGAAATGGTGCCGGTCTGCGTCTGGTTTACACACCTATCAACAATTCAGAAACAGTGCTTCACACGGGTGTAGCTACAATCTTTCAGAAACCGGATGACAGCGATTATCGAGTAAGATTCCGAAGTGAACCCGAAACCAAGATGGCAGATGCTGAATTGCTAAGCACAGGCAGAATCAAACACGTTGAAGATTACATGAAAACAGGCATTGAATTAGCTCTGGTTCATAAAAATTTCTCGATCCAGGGTGAGTATGTTCAGGCTGATGTGTTCCGATCGGAAGGTCATGAGAACGCAAGCTTTAACGGTGCTTACGGTTTTCTCAGCTGGTTCCTGACTGGCGAGTCACGTCCCTGGGATGCAACACAGGGTGAATTTGGACATGTCATCCCGAAGAACAATAGAACAGGCGCCTGGGAACTGGCGTTACGCTACAGTACATTGAATCTTAATGATGACAAGGCTGAGGTCCTAGGTGGCAAAGCAAATAATATCACGCTGGGATTAAATTGGCATGCCAATTCGAACATGATTTTTCTCTTAAACTATACGTTGGTCGATAACGATAAGAACGCGACTGACTACGGCACCCCGCCTGATTATGATTTTAGTGTGCTGCACTTCATGACTGTGTTCTTTTTCTAAACTTAGAAATTTATCGACTTCTTGATTATTTTTTCTGGCTGCGATGTTGATCGAATCAGCACGCAGCCAGAGTTTCAATAAATTAATCATAGTTTAGTGAGTGCTATTCATGTTGCTGTCTCACATATATTTATGGACGATTCCTCAGATAGAAAAAACGTAAGTACAACAACATTTTCCTCTGCGAGTTAAGTCGCTAATCATTAATGTCGTCTTATTAATCGTCCTCAACGACAAATGAAATCTTCGCATTTACTCTGTAATTGGTGATTTTATTATTTTTTACATCAGCCTGGAATTCCTTGATGTAGATGGCTTTTATGTCACGAACTGTTTTGGCGGCATATTTTACTGCCTCCTCAGCCGCTTCTTCCCAACCTTTTTCTGATTGTGCCAGTACCTCAATTACTTTTACGATAGACATAGTGTGACTCCTTCCATTTTGATGAATTAAGTGATGTTAAATGATTTGTATTTTTTATCGAATTGGCCCCGTGTTCCTATGACGACTTTATATATCATTTAAAAAGGCTTCTCGGCCGTTTTGATTTGATCATATGAAACGCATCATCCGCCTCATCTTCAGATAAATTACAAATAGCGACGTAAAAACCAGCTTTAGCGAATGCCTGGGTAGTCGTAAAACTGACACCATGACGATCATTATTTATCAGGACGACGCTTTCCTCGGCTTTAGATTTCATTTATTCTTTTTTTTCTACGCCATTAAACATATAAGATATTTACCTATGTATAACTAACCATGAATCGCTGAAAAAGTTCTCATGTATAATCTGACAGGTCAAAGATGACGTCTGTTATTATGAAGCATTCCATCTCAACTGATATATTGGCCAATTTTTAATCCGACTATCGATTCGTATTTATCCTTCGCCAATCGTTTGTACCCAAGTCAGACCGTTCATTCGGATTGAGTACCTGATCCGTTAAAATCACATCACCATTGGCATTCATCCAGATATTCTCATAGGTATTGGGCAGCCATTTTGTCTCACCGTAAAATGGATCTTCGTATTCCGAGATCCCTCGATAAGCATCGCTATAATTTTTCATACACATATCAAAGATATTATCATTATTTCTCTGAATCGATTCGTTCACCTTACGCGTATATTCCTGTGCATCCAATGCGATATTCTTTAGCTGGGATCGATGTCGCTGAACTTTCAGCAACCAATTTGTATTAAACGTGTAACTATTTGTTAACACCTTAAATAGCGTTTCGTAATCTTCTACCTCCCCTTTTTCAGCGAATATGCTATATCCGGTGGTCATTCCCCAGGTCAAGTGACCGTTTTGATTCGTCACATATTCGAATACACCTTCCGATTGTCCCTCGATCTTTCTTCCATTAATGGTGAATTCACAGCTCATATCCAGTACTTCATAATATACCTGAGCTAAGCCATACGATACCAGTCCCTGAATTTGAGGATCGCGCAACGCGTTCGCGTATACTATTTCTGCTTTCGACGGATTCAGGGTCATCCCTGTTATCTGAAAGTTTTGATATTTCTTTAGATTTTCAGGATAAATAAACTTATAATAAAATTCACTGGGTGATAGTGTAGGATGTACGATTGAGCCGTTGTATAACTGTCCTTCCATGGATTGCAAGAGCTGTCCTACTGGTCCCGCGGCCGGTGTAGACCAGAGATATCGTTGTCCAAATCCGGATACAAGAACACCTTTAGTACCCGAAATATCAGTAATTTCGTAAAAAACATTTAGTGTCACATGTGGTGCAGGCCCAAAAATAATATTCGCATTAAAATTCCAATCTTCTGGTACCAGGATAGTGAACGCGTTATCTTGATATTTCGAATCATAGTAAGAGGTCATCTTTAGAACATATGTTTCACCCGATTGCCCAAAGGTTATTTCGCAGCATATAAAAGTAAAGAAATAAAGAAACACAAAGCATGTAAAAATGAATTTGTTTCTCATGGTAAATCTCCTTTCCTAAAAGATAATTTAGTTACCCGACTAGCAGAACTTATCGTTTCTTACATTTCCATCTTAACGTGTTATAAAAATTGAATAATTTAATGACGCCATATATTTTAGTCTAATACTGAACAATAAGAATAATCAAATACTCTCGATAATACTGACTGATATCTGGATAGGAGAAATGTCTCAAACACGTGGGTGTAAGTAGGATAAAGAAAACTTCTCGCTTAATCCATATTTTGGGGATGACACATAATTCCGTTCAGGCTTGAGTATTTGGAATAAATTGTATTTCGGAGACCTCCTAGCTAATTGTATCATTATATTGAATTCTGCTTGTAGTATTAAAACAAAATAATACAATCTTGAAAGTCATTTAAACCAGCAATCGATTTTCATGGAAAATGATCGAATTATTAATTCTTAGATACGATCACCGATTTTGTCATTAAAAAACAAGAACCCAAAGATTTCGACAAATAATTCAGATTCTTATTCTAGAGGAGTTATGAGGAAGTGGGATTGAGATAAAGCATTTATAAGGAAGAATACCCTCGAATATCGCGTGCAGTCTCCGATATAGTTAATAATCTTACGATTATAGAAAATTTGTCAACATTAATATAAGATATATTTAACCATTTGTCAATAAAAATTTAATTTGCCAGATCTAGTAAATCAATTTACTATCAATTTCAAATCATCTACGCCATGTCCCTGAAAACACGTTTAGCATCTGCATATCCTTGTTCAATCAAATCCGCCACCTGATCCGAATCGACCATATTAAACGACGACAGGTCAGGTTTGATGAGCACATCGGCGTCCGCTGTCTGCAATTTAGTGGCCGTCATCAATGTAAAATCAAATGTCTTTAATAAGACCTCGATGATATTCCGCGGTTTCTTTTTGGAATGCATCGCGTTCAAATCGACACCGACAATTGTATCCGCTCCCATCTCTTGCAGTGTGGTCACCGGCACGTTTTCGACGATGCCACCATCAACTAATAATCTACCGCCTATCTCCACCGGAATGAAGACACCTGGCACGCAGGTACTGGCCATTACGGCAGTGGCGACGTCTCCGTCACTCAAAACGACCTTCTCGCCGGTGGTGATATCGGTGGCGATCATCGCCAGGGGGATATCGGCTTGATCGAAATCGACATCGCCAATATACTGGGTTATGAGATCCCCTAACTTTTCATTCGAAAGCAGGCCGTATTGCGACAGCGAAAGCCGCGATATGTCGAGCCAATTCATATCCAGGGCGATCTCTTCGATCTCCTTCCAATTCATCTTGAATGCATACAGAGCCGCCACGAACGCCCCGATGCTCGTCCCTGCGATATGACTGACTGAGATATCATACTCTTCCAGCGCTCGCAGGACACCGATATGCGCTCCACCCAACGCTGCGCCGCCACCAAGCGCGAGTCCGACTTTTTTATTTTTTAAAGATTTTAGCATAGAATTTTCCTTCTTTATTCCACCTTATAAACTGCCACCGCTATCTTCGAATCGGCTGTGCCGTAGTATAAATACCATGTGCCCTGAAAAAATACCAGTCCTTCCAAAAAGCACACGTTGTTGACCTGTCCCGTCATCTCGTAACTTCGTTCGGGTTTGAAAAAGTAATTCTCGGTTCGATCGATTAATTTTGTCGGATCATTTCTGTCGATCAATACTTGCCCGGCTGCATAGGTTCCGTGAGGAAGGCTCTTATCGCCATATAGCGCGCTGTTTTTACTGTTGTAAATAAACACGATGCCTTCTTCCGTTAACAGAGCCGGCGGACCAGGTTCTACCAACTGACTGTCGAACTTGTTTCTTCTGGTCGAGATCAGATAGACAAGTTCACCGTTCTCATCCTCCAGAGGCTCCCAGTTAATCAGATCGTCCGATGTCGCTATATATATATCGCTCTCTCCCCAGTACATCCAATATTTACCATCGATTTTTTTTGCGACTAACCTATTGCCCTTTAGTTCACAAATGATGGAGCCTGATTTAGACCATCGATCACGATATTTTCCATTCCCGGCCTTATCAAACACGAGTCCGTGTTTGTTCCACTGCTTCAAATCAGATGAAGTGCCCACACAGAGACGCGCCAGTTCACCATTCCACGCCGTGTACGTCATATAATATATCCCGCGCTCATCTTCGACGATTCGGGGATCCTCGCATCCGCCTTCCCATTCATATTTTTTCATGAAATCATTATCAGGATAAAGAACAGGCTCAGGATATGTTGTGAAATTCAATCCATCCGTACTCTCGGCTATGCCGATTCGCGATGTTCCGGCGTGTTTCCCGATCGTATCCTCCGCGCGATAAAGAAGATATATCTTCCCATCTCGCACCACTGCAGCCGCATTGAACACATCTTTCTCCTCCCAATGAATCATTTTATTGCGGATGGGACATTTAAACGTACTCTCTTCATCCGGAGTGAGGCACGGATTCACACTGTCCTGCTTTACAAATGGTCCAAGTAGCCATTCTTCGGTTTTAGTCGAATCAGAACATGACAAATTACTGACTGACAGTACGATGAAAATTGTCAATATCAACGATTTACATTTAATCGACTGATTTACCATGGTAACTCCTCATTGATCTCGCCGCAGCAAAGTGGACACATCTTTAAGCGCTATCGTTTAAGTCATCATTTTTTCAGCATAAACTTTGAAGATGAAGTTTGAAAAGTCAGACTAAAAAATTATGCTAACAATTTAGTGATATAGACATAGAACACAGATAATGTGTTCTTTCAAACCTTTTCTTTTATAACAATATTGATTTTTTTATGAGAAGTCAAGCACTTTTTAATCTAGTTAAAAAATTCTGAGATCATCTTCCGTGATAAATTATTTTCCCCTGAATCCGATTCGCGTACTTTTATTATCCGATTAAAGAGATTATTCAGCATACCTGTCGCTTACGCTTATATATGAAGATGTGATATCGAAAATTCACATTTTTATTAAAGCACTACAATCCCTAATTCTGTCCTAAACAAAAAAACCTGTTGGAAAGTCATTTGTAATTTACTAAATTTGAATGGTTTCACTAAAACGGGACAGATCATAAAACTAACATCATATCGACCGGTATATATCTGATCCGAGATTCACACAAAGACACTTTACAAAAATACACTATAAAGTTCGTTTCATACCACCATATCCGTACTAGAAGGACTCTGAGAGTTTGAGAAAGCCTTTAAACACGATAATCTAATTCCCTTGGTTAAGGAGAAACAGTCACAGGGTATAGAATTTTTACTACAACATCACATGTACAAATCGAGTACGACATGGGAGATCGTCCATCCGGACATGATACGGCTTGCTTTTCCGCCACGCTGGCATTTCGATATCATACGATGTCTTGATTATTTTCAGGAGAAAAGAGTTAAACAGGATACCCGTATGAATGATGCGATGGAGCTTCTCAGGAAGAAGCAGACGCCCGACGGATTCTGGAAACTCGAAAAGAAATATCCTGCCAAGATTTTCTTTGAGATGGAAAAAGTAGGCAAAGAGAACCGATGGAACACGCTTCGAGCCCTCAGAATTTTAAAATGGTGGGATGATCACATCATCTGTTAAAAAATATTATTAGCCTGATGATAATATACACAGCCATTATGACGACATCCTGATGAAATGATGTTTTACTTTAGGAGCCCAAGAAAAAGACCAAAAAAGAAGAGGCAAATAGATGAATCGTATTGAGGGAATTATCCCCGCTGTGTTCACCCCTCTTAAAGAGAACGGTGATATAGAGACAGCGACAGTAAAATCGATCAGTGATTTTCTGATCAATGAAAGAGTGAGTGCCTTCTACGTATGCGGCAGCACCGGCGAGGGTCCTCTCCTGACGACGAGTGAGCGCCAGCAGGTCGCCGATGCCTATATCGATGCCGCCGCCGGACACGTCAAGGTTATTGTGCAAATCGGCCATAATTCAATAAGAGATGCCATGCAATTGGCTCGTCATGCAGCCAGCTCCGGTGCTGATGCCATCTCAGCGATACCACCGCATTATTTCCGATTGAGTTCACTGTCGATTCTTATCGATTGCATGGCCGAAATCGCCTCGGCCGCTCCTGATCTGCCGTTCTATTATTATCATGTTCCAGCAATTACCAAAGTCGATTTTGATATGGTCGAATTCCTGAAACAGGGTCGACAGAAAATACCAAATCTTAGAGGAATAAAATATACTCAGCCTACTATTTTCGAAATGCAGGCTTGCATCGAATTGGATGACGGAGGATTTGAGATACTTTTCGGTAGTGATGAGATGATGCTCAGCGCACTGGTCGCCGGTGCTAAAGGAGCCGTAGGAAGTACCTTCAATTTTGCCTCTCCTCTCTATAACAGCATTATCCGGGCATTCAATACCAAAGACCTCGATAAAGCACGTTCATTGCAATATCACGCCGTGCAGATGGTCCGGGTGTTATATCGATATGGCGGACAACCAGCCTTCAAAGCTACCATGAAGTTGATCGGTATGGACTGTGGTCCCAATCGCCTGCCTCATAAGACGTTGCATCCGACAGAGATTGATTCGTTGAAACATGATCTGACAGATATTGGTTTTTTCGATTGGGGTAGAAAGGAGAATTGACTCCGGGAGAATTGATGAAACGAATGCATTCAATTTTGACCTGGTTTATTCTGTTTCTGGTTCCGATTTACTGCTATTCCGAAGAAAAGAACCAGGTGAACCTGCACTGGAGTAAAATCTTCAGCCTTCCAATGTCACCAGAGTATGCCAATGCTCCGGCTATTACAGGTGCATTCGGCGGGATTTCAAACAACACTTTATTCGTTGCAGGAGGGACAGATAGTCCTGCACTGGTGAGCGAAAATGAGAGTAAGTATATTGATGATATATTTATCCTCGAACTACATGGAGATCTCGATTCTCTGCAGTGGATAAAGGGAAACAAACTCGATCGCCCAGTCGCCTACGGTGCCTCTGTCACGACGCCTCTGGGTGTGTTGTGCATGGGAGGCAAGGATGATAAAGAGGCTTTCGATAGGGTCTTTTTGCTATCCTGGGATCGGGGACTCAAAGAGCTCTCGCGAATAGATCTTCCTCCTCTTCCTCAACCCTGTGCTCACGGCTGTGCAACTATTTCAGGTAATCATGTTTACCTTGCAGGCGGACAATCCGGACCAGGTTTAAGATCCGCCATGAAGAACTTCTGGCGACTGGATCTTTCACCTCTGATAAACGGCGCTATCGATCAAGTCGCATGGGAGGAATTAGCACCATGGCCAGGCCCGGAGCGAACGTTAAATATCACGGTGGCTCAGCATGATGGTCAAACCGATTGCATCTACGTGATATCCGGATGCCATTTAAAAGACCATTCGCCCACAACAGGGTACGATTTTTTAACGGATGTGTATAAATTCAGTCCCAATCCTTTAACGGAAGACGATAACAAATGGCAGCGGCAACAGGACATACCGGTTTGTATCGTCGAGGGAACCGCTGCCGCTTTAGGCCAGAGTCATATTTTTGTTTTAGGAGCTTCAATCGATTCCCTAAATGACATCGGGGAACAACCGGATATATACTCGCGATTGCATTATGAGACCTGGGCTTTTGATACCATCACTGACACCTGGATTAAATGGGGACCAGCACCAGTTAGTCAAACGACCACCCCAATAATGAATTGGGATGGTAAATTTATCATTCCCGGCATTGATATACACCAAAGCGGAGATTCAACAGATATATGGCTGATACAGCCTGAGCAGGAGTCGACTGAATTTGGTATATTCAATTTTAGCACACTGATCTCGTATTTGTTGGCCATGCTGCTCATCGGATTTTATTTTGCCCGCTATAACAAAGACACCGACGATTATTTTCGGGGTGGTCAACGCATTCCCTGGTGGGCTGCTGCTTGCAGCATCTTCGCCACCATGCTCAGCTCGATCACCTATATGTCAGTCCCGGCAAAAGCCTATGCAGCCAACTGGGAGTACCTCTTAGGGTATCCGGCCATTTTCATCACGGCAGCTATAGTCGTGTATTTTGTGCTGCCATTCTTCAGGCGCATCGATGCGACGTCGGCATATGAGTACCTGGAAAAACGATTCAATCGCCTGACCCGTCAGGTGGGTAGCGGCATGTTTATTCTATTTCAGATCGGGCGAATGGCGATCGTTATGTATCTCTCCGCTCTGGCATTATCAGCCATCACACCGTTCAGCGAGGTCGAGGCGATACTCATCATGGGTCTTCTCAGTGTTATCTACAGTACGCTGGGAGGAGTCGAGGCGGTCATATGGACCGATACGATCCAGACCTTTGTCCTTCTCGGCGGAGCGTTGCTGATACTCATTTTTGCACTGATCAACATTGACGGAGGACTTACATCGTTTTTTACGACGGCGTCGGAGTACGGTAAATTTCATATGGTAAATTGGAATTGGGATTTAAACAGCTACGCGACTGCCGCTTTTTGGGTTTTGATTCTTGGCTCTCTGGCTCAAAACCTGATCTCCTACACATCGGATCAGGCGGTCGTGCAACGATACATGACCACATCCAGCGAGAAATTAGCGCGTCATTCTATCTGGACCAATGGGATTTTAAGCTTATGCGCCGGATTACTGTTTTTCGTGATTGGGGCCGCGCTGTTTGTGTTCTATAAAACACATCCGACACATCTCGATCCGACATTTAAGAACGATGCCATTATGCCTCTGTTCATCGTCCGTGAACTACCAATCGGTATTGCCGGCCTGCTTGTCGCCGGTATTTTTGCCGCAGCTCAATCAACAATTTCCACGAGCATGAATAGCGCCGCTTCTGCAGTCGTAGTGGATTTTCTCCGGCTTTTTGTTAAGGAAAAAACTGAGCGCTATTATTTAAATTTCAGCAGGTTCTTTAATTTTTGCATCGGTTTGGCCGGCACACTCATTGCGGTTTCCCTCGCCTCGGCTGACATTAAATCCTTGCTCGATCAATTTTTCGCGTTCATCGGCCTGTTCGGCGGTTCATTGGGCGGATTATTCTTGCTCGGCATGTTCACGAAACGGGCGACTGGCAGAGGTGCCTTCACCGGTGCCATTATCGGTGCGATTGTGCTCTACCTGGTTCAATCCTATACAGATACTCATGTCTACCTGTACGCATTCGTCGGCGTCACAGCATGTTTTATTGGGGGTTACGTAAGCAGTCTGATATTGGGCGGAGCCAAATCAGATATCAGCGGACTGACCGTCTATGATCTATACAGAAAATGAAAAATATATAAGGATAATCGAATAAAAAGCTATTAAACCGGGAAAATAGTCGCAGCGCAGGTGCAAATAGCACAAAATTTAGATTTGTTCATTAAAATAAATCTTTCTCAGCTAACAAATCGTCTGAAGACATAATCTTTAATTTGATGTAACTAAGTAAGGATAATTTATGAAGATAATTTATCGAACTCTAATAGTAACATGCTGGATCCTGGCACTTATGGCTCAAGTTTTCGCCCAGGAACTGACCTGTGAACAGACACAATCATTTGGAGGTAATAAAACAATGCAACAGGAAATTTTACGCATGCTGATCGGCTCATGGGAGGGTACATGCCGTACCTGGTTTGAACCCGGCAAACTTGCAGACGAATCGAATATTCGTGGTGAAATCTATCCAATTCTAGACGGACGCTTCATTCGTCATGAATATGAAGCCACGATTCAGGGGAAACCACGAATAGGCGAAGAGACCATCGCCTTCAATTCGATTACGAAAAAGTTTCAAATCACCTGGATCGATGATTTCCACATGAATTATGCAATCATGTTTTCAGAGGGTGAAGTGACGGACTCCGGCTTTGTGGTGCAAGGGACCTACGATGTCGGCCCCAACGATCCGCCCTGGGGATGGAAAACGGTGTTTATGCTTGAGGATGAAAATCATCTCACGATCATCGCATACAACGTGCTACCAGAGGGACTGGAAGCAAAGGCGATTGAAACGAGGTATACGAGAGAAAAACGCTGAGCGACAAAGTTCATCAGATGCCTTTGAACAGCCAGAATGATTATTGGTTTTAAAATCGAGAGTCAATCATCGACACTACGTTGTGCCAGGGGTAATGCTTGTCGCCATAGAAAAATTAAAGAAGGGTAAAAATCTTTGAAGAATAATAAAATAAAAAAATTAACTCGATTAATTATCATGTTAGACATCATCATTTCTCAAGCTTTATTTGCGCAACATCCTATCAATAATAAAGATAAAGATGGTATCGGTCAAAAATGGCTGGATATAAATTATGCAGGCGATGACCTGACCGGTCATCGTTTGGATATTTATCTCCCTGCAAAAGGTAAAGCACCCTATCCGGTAATTGTTACCGTGGCTGGCAGTGCCTTTTTCAGCAACAATTCTAAACAATATGCGTTTGAGATGGGGAAAATATTACTGCAGCATGATTTTGCCATTGTCGCTGCGAATCATCGATCCAGTAGAGAGGCAATTTTCCCAGCGCATGTTAACGATCTAAAGGGTGTAATAAGATTTTTGCGAGCCAACGCATCCAAATATAAACTGGATACGACGTTTATCGGAATCACCGGGAATTCATCAGGAGGGAACCTGGCTGCCATGATAGGAACAAGTGGTGGAATTAATAATTGTACCGTTGGAGAAAAGACAGTATGGATTGAGGGCGATGTGGGCGGTAATACCACCGAGAGCAGCCGAGTCGATGCTGTGGTCGACTGGTACGGTCCCACTGTATTTGAGAAGATGGATTCATGTGGGAGTGAAATGGTCCATGATGCTGTTGATTCACCTGAATCGGTCTATCTTGGCGGACCTGTTCAGGATAATCTTGATCTATGCAAACTGGCGAATCCTATCACGTACATCGACCATAGCGATCCGCCATTTCTAATCATACATGGTGATGCCGATCTACTGGTGCCTCATTGTCAGAGCGTATTCCTTTTCGATGCTCTAAAAAAGAATGGCGTAAGCTGTGAAATGATAACTGTTTCTAATGGCGGACACGGGGGAAAATGGGAAGAAGACTATAAAGAAAAAATGGCATCATTTTTTATTGAAGCGAGGAATAAGAAAAGAGACACAGGTATTCAGTAACTTTGATTGCAGCGGAGCCATACGTATTAGACAATAAGAAAAAAGAATCATGTAAAATGTTACGAATTTTATCGATACTGATGAAATAAAGTTCATTAAGTGCTTGTAATTTGCTACTAATCATATGCTCGTACTGACCCATGTAGTGCGGTTGATATGCAAATATTAGCTTGCTTATTAAGTTTGATTATTTTATCATCGTTTTATGGGATTTGTTAAGGTGCAAGAACATCACTATTGTTGTTTAGAAAGATCGAGAATGAGTAAGAGGCTGGCCATTATTTCCGGAATGTTCATGAGTTTTATCCTCATTGCTGCAGCGACTTTATCTGGAATCGATTTGCAGAAGGAACACCGCGCTATTTCCCCGGGTAATACAACTTACTACATCAATCCGGCTTATGGGAAGGATTCAAACTCTGGCTTAAAGCTTGAAAAAGCGTGGCGTTCATTTACCCCCATAAATAAGCTGACGCTCGCTGCGGGTTAGATTCAGACGAAGGCAAAGAGCAAGGGATGTAGTAGTACATTAAAAGTATTAAATCGAAAATAACAGAAAATTTTTTGCATTAAGATCGATATGAGAATTTAACAGCAAAATATTTATAATTTAATGGAGAAGATTCGATGAATATCAACTCGACTCCCAAAACCATCGATGAATATATTGCCGCCTTCCCTCAAGACGTTCAGGATATTCTGAAGAAGATACGGTCGGCGATTAAATCGGCGGCACCTCAAGCCGAAGAGAAGATCAGTTATCAAATGCCCACTTTCTTCCTGAAAGGTAACCTTGTTCATTTTGCTGCTCACAAGAAGCATATCGGATTCTATCCGACACCTTCCGGAATCGATGAATTTATAGACGAACTTTCTGCCTATGCAAAGTCAAAAGGCGCTGTTCAATTTCCGCTCGGCAAACCCATTCCGTACGATCTGATCGCCAAAATCGTGAGATTCAGAGTGGGCGAAAATTTGAGGAAGGCTGAAGAAAAGCGAAAGAAAGAGAAATAATATGTGACTCATCACAAAAAATAATAATAAACAAGGAGTTGCGCAAATGATAAAGAGAATCATGCTTTTTATAATCATTCCGCTGCAGCTATTACTGACCACGATTGGAGTAGCACAAATTGATGTGTCGGTAGCCACAGATACTCAGGACAATGACAAATTAGAGGAAGAAAGATGGAAAAGCCGTGCTTGAATGATGAAAGCGTTTATCCGGATGATTACGTATTGAGTCGCCATCTGGGAGAAGTAAAAAGTATATGGGATTCATTTATCAAATTTATCAATAAGAACTACCCGTCGTATACAGGCGAATGGCGATATTACAGAGACGGAAAGAGTTGGCTCTATAAGATGACGAATAAGAAAAAGACGATATGTTGGATTTCCGTTTATGAGAACAAGTTCAAGACCACTTTTTATTTCCCCGATAAGGCAGAAGACTTAATATCCGGGAGTAACCTCGCAAGAGAATACATCGACCAATTTATTCACGGGAAACGGTATGGAAAAATAAGAGGAATAACTGTCGACATCACCACATCCTCAGATCTTGAAGCCGTAAAAACGCTTATCGAGATTAAGGAACAATTGAAATAGGATTTTGAGTAATTATAAAAAGCCGAATGTCCTTCGTTTTTTATCCATGATATATCCAGGTGATCATACATATCGTACCTAGGGGAAGAGGATGGTTTTGTTGAAAACACATGTTCTATTTAAGCAAAAGAAGCTTCCTGGTGTCGCTGCATATTCCGGTTTCGAGCCTATAGAAATACAATCCACTCTGCAAATTTGACGCGTCAAACAGCACCGAATGGTTACCTGCATTCTGATGTTCAGTGACCAATATTTTTACCTCCCTTCCACGTGTATCGAAAACCTTCAAAACTACAAAGGTACTGGCTGTTAATCGATAATCGATTAACGTCGTAGGATTAAACGGATTCGGATAATTCTGAGCGAGTCGAGTTTCTTTCGGAATACCAACATTGGCTTCATCAAATACATCCGTAATGGACGTTTTTCCGGCACCCTGCATGATAGCGTCCAAGAGTCCCTGATCAACGATTGAACCTGTATTGCGATCGAATATACCCATCGTGTTGTTACCATAAGGCCCGGTATCCCAATTGAAGGTAATAATTCCTTTGTCTACAGCCGATTCTACCAGATACCGATAAAAATATAAACGCGAAGCCAGGTGTAGATCCTGATCTGATTCCCCAGTAAGCGTTCGTTTCACTGCACCGTATTCACCAAGAATTATGGGAATCCCTTTATCGACAAACTTTGTTTTCATGAGTCCTAACAAACGGTCAAGCTCCGCTTCTTCACCCCAGGTAGCATTACGGCTTCTATCTGTCGTGGAGTGATAGTTCTTTCCCCAATAATAGAACATCCTTCCCCAACTCGCATCTTCGGTCAATCCACAAAATTGCCACGGAGTATAATAATGAATTTCAACCATTAAGCGGTCTTCAATCGTGTCCTGCGGCAACGTGTTCATCAACCTATTGGTTTTTTCTATATCTGTGGATGGTCCCTGGATAACAAGTGTACGGGAACTGTTATTGCCTCCGGTTGCACGAACTGCATCGATAAATGTCTGGTGATAGGACAGCAAAACAGACATTCCTGCGGCGTCTTCGACATTGGGTTCATTCGCGCTAGCAAAAAGCAGGTGTTCATCGTAATCTTTGAAATAATTCGCTATCTGGCTCCAATAGTCATATTGTCTGGTATTCACCGCAGCTGAATCGGCTGGT
>JAFGOE010000007.1 GCA_016926625.1 Candidatus Zhuqueibacterota bacterium | reverse complement strand
TCATCGATGTGAAAATATTTACCGACGTTATAGGGAACTAATATAGCCACAATGCCTTGATTACCGCTTTCGCCACTGCTCATCGCAGGAACCGGTATCCCCTCCATTCTGGCATCGGAAGCGCATGCGGTTAATATCTTTGTGGAAGAAAGAACGTCATCTTCAAGATAGCTCTTTCTCTGTAAATCCAGTAGATACCAGCCCACTTTTTGTAGTTTTTTCCCTTCCTCTGAGATTGCCAGGTTTAAACGAACGCCTTCGCTTAAATAGGCATAGTCTTCATCGTCGATATGAACGGCAATGTCGATGAGATCAGATACGCTTTTCATCTTTAATTCGCGCTGATAGGGCAGTTTACCGGAATCCTGAAAATCCGCAGAACGATCTAACTTTACGATCCCATCCAGCTCATAGTAACAGATTTCTGTATGACTCCTTGCGATGACACAAGTGGATGAATGGGACGCCGTGGTTAATTCGACGCGAACGTAGATATCTTTTCGCGTCGAATCCACATGGAGGGTCGCTCGTTGCTCAGCAATGACATGCTTCGCTACGGTGATATGTTCCGGAGTAACGTCTTTTAAAATCTCCATTTTCAGATTCGGTCGGGCGACGAGTGCGCCGAGAATAGCGGCGATTAAATTGCCGCGCTCGCCGTTTGTGTTGGGCACTTTCACTGCCAGACCGTTCTTATAGGTGCCCATATCGACGATGATGTTCAGATGTTCGATTGGTTCGTCGATTTCACTGGCTGCGACGCTTGCGGCGTAGGCGATCGAGATCGGCTCTGTACAACCAAGCGCAGGGTAGACTTCGTGTTTTAGGACTTCTTTTAGCAGGTTCATCTTCTTCTTTCATCGTGTAGGTATCAAACCGATTATCTTGCATAGACGATACGATCATCGTATAATCAATAGTAAGGTCCTCCTTCAACTCATCGCATGACTAGTGTCGGTACGGTTGATGTGTGAATTACCCTTTCCGTTGTGCTTCCGAGGATGTAGTGTTTTAGCCCTGTTAATCCATGGGTAGCAATCACAATGAGATCAATATCATTATCATCAGTAAAAGAGATGATCTCTCTGGCGGATTCACCCACCGAAACGGCAAATTCAGTTGGCACGCTTTCATGATTGAAGTGTTCACGCATTTTTTTCATCTCGCTTACCGCATGCTCCTTAAATTTAAGATCGGTATCGAGAAACGATCCTCCGAATTGCTTGTAAAAGGACGGATGAATTTCTTCCTGGATGACGTGAAGCATGACGATTGTGCTCTTAAAAATCCCGGACAACTGAATAGAATATTTCAGGGCATCACGGGAATAATCCGAATAGTCGATAGGAACTAAAATTCGTTTATAGGCGTCTGGTTCGACTGATTTTTCTCGCACCGTCATCACCGGGATCGGAGCTAATCGGATAATTTTCTCGGCTACACTTCCGAGCAGAAATTCGCGCATAAGACTGCCACTGTGTGTTCCCATAATGACAAGATCAAATGATTCATCGTTAAGATAGCGAAGTATCTCCTCAGCCGCGGAAAATCCGCGTCGGCTCACGTATTTGATCTTATGACGGCCATGTTCGTGTTTTAACAGGTCCGATAATTTTTTATCCGCCATCTTCTCGAGCAGATCGTATTTATCCCGGAAATCCGGAACGTTCTCATCTTCCGTTGATGAGTCTTGTTCATGCATTAAAATGGCGTGAAATACGTGAATTTCACTTTTCAGATCACTGGCAAAACTGAGGGCATGTCGCAGGGCATTAACTGAACACGATGAAAAGTCGATGGGACAAAGAATTTTGCTCAATCTCATAGTATACACTCCTGTATTCATAATATAAGCAACTTTAACCGGATTGTGCAACTCTTTTTTTCGGGTTAAAAAAAATGTCCCTCAATGATCGATGAACAGATCATAGAAGGACATATATTAGTGTAAATCACTTGTTTATTTAACAAGATCTTTGCTGTTTTCCTGAATCTTGACAATGGCCTTAACGATATCCAGCATATCCTCCTCGGTTCCGAGCAATACGTTCTGGGTGAACCAGATCGCTTCGTCATAGCAAGCTTTCTCGGTTTCAGGGAGCGACACCGATGCATAATCGATACCGATATCGACTCGCTTCCCTCTGGGGCCGAAGGCCAAATTTTTGAGTACGGGTTGTACAGTCAAAGGAATAGAATAGCCGGGACTTATATACATCCCTTCTTTTCTCATGGCGTTGATGAATTTATCTTTTGGCACGTTATTGAACGCCTCCTTTTGATAACGCCAGATATAGATATGTCGCGAGTTACTCGTTACCCGCGGATCGTTTTTCATGGTTTTCACACCTTCGATCCTGGAAAGATGAGCGTCGAGTAATAGTGCATTTTTATCCCGTATCGCCTTCAGCTGCGGATAACGATTAAATTGAGCCTGTAATAAGGCAGCCTGAAATTCGGTCATCCTGTAATTACCACCCAGATAGTAATGTTCATACCACACGCCGTTCGCGAGGCGGCCGCAATTAGAATAGGATCTGGCGAACTGTGCAGTCTCTTCATCGTTGCTTAAAATAATGCCACCTTCTCCCGCGGTGATGTTCTTCGATGATTGGAAGCTGAAGCAGCCTGCGGTGCCGATAGCACCTACTTTCCTGCCATTCCACTCTGAACCCCATGCCTGAGCGGCATCTTCGATGATTTTGAGATCATATTTATCCGCAATAGCTAACAGAGCCGTCATATCTGCGGGTCTGCCTGCGAAATGGACGGGCATGATGGCCCTGGTCTTGTCGGTAATCTTTTCCTCGATCTGTGCCGGATCGATATTGTATGTGTCCGGATCGATGTCCACAAACACAGGGACAGCACCTGTATCGATGATCGAAGTGGCCGTCGCGATAAACGTGTAGCCTGGCAGCAATACCTCATCACCGCATCCGATACCCGCCGCTTTCAAGGCTAAATAGAGTGCCGTGGTACCACTGTTCACACATATGCCATATTTGGCATCGTGATACTCTGCATAGTGTTGTTCGAATTGTTTAACCCGCTGCCCTTTTGTGGAACCCCATTCATTACTTTTTAAAACGTCTATGAGTCCGTTTAATTCATCCTGGTCATGTACTGGCCATGTAGGGAATGGTCTTGTTCGTACTGGTTCACCGCCCAAAATCGCTAATTTTGACATGAATATCTCCTGTATTAACGTTATGTGTTATATAGTATCAGTAGTATGAGTTGTTGTTATCTTCTCTGTAAAAATTAATGCTGGTCTTTCTACGTAAAGCAATGTCCAAAATCCTCTAACTGATAATATGATCATCGTCCAACTCGTAATCTTTTAACATCTTTCGAACCGTCTGAATGCTCTTTTTCGAGTTTTGCATCAGCGGTTCACATCGCGTTTCGATGGTGATATAATTCAAATCGACTCCCTGCATGATCGCCTGAAACTGACCGTGCCAGTCCACGTTACCATCACCGATGGGTACAAACTCTTTCCTGCTTATACCGGTCGTCCGCACATCGTTTACATGGATGTGGGTGATATATTTTCGTATGGCTAAGAATCCATAGGGATACGGAATTTCACCGGCGATGAAGGAGTTACCGGGATTCCAGTATGCTCTTAGATGAGGTGAATCGATGTCCTCCAGAATTTTGGCCATATTTTCAGCCGTATCGCACCAGCAGGAAGGGTCATTCTCGATCAACAATCGAAATCCGTATCGCTCTGCCAGGTTAATCATACGTTTCAAAATATGAATAATTTGGATGTAATTGCTTGAAGGTTCTTTCGGATATCTTCTAAAACTCGAAATAATGACATCCCGGGTACCTAATTTTTCTGCGAATCGAAAACTATCGTATATTTTTACCTCAAGTTCCTGTTTTATCTGCTCTTCTTGTTGGAGTGAAATCTTGAACAAGCCCGGAGAAACTGCCGAGATTCGTATTCGGCTCTCCTCTTTTATCTGTAAGAGGATATTCTGCTCCTCTGTGGTAATATAAGGTACTCTGCCCGTCATCAGATTTCTAAGTTCGAAATCACGTATGTTCCACGATACACCGTAATCGATGGCTTCCTTTATATCGAACGAAATTTCATCAGTGACAATGGCTAATTTCATGATTCCCTTATTCGTCATACGATTGCATTACATGAGGATTCAGAAAAAAATGTTGAAAATGAAACCTGGTCGTAGTGCAGTAATTGCGTCTATTTATTGACTGAGCTTTGGCTCTTAGTCCTGGGCTCAACATGCTTTCTTTGAAGTTTTGAATAAATTAATAATATAATTAAAATGAATAGTTAAAACAAGTAAAATTTGTATTATTTAAAAGCCGTTCCTTCACGGTAATATGCATGATACTGTCGTAACAAGCAGCTCATATGTCGTTTTTAAAAGCGCACTTCCTCTCTGGCCGGGTAAGTTTAAGTCCTGATTTCTGAACTAAGTTAGATTGCATGAAGTAATTGAAAAACATAAAAAAATCTTGACTTTGTTTTAAATTTAAGCTATATTTTTTTATTGATTACTCAACATGAAATGTGCCGTTAACATGTATATTTCCTATCTAAATTCCATCAGTTTCTTGCATCCTGAATATAAATTAATTAAAAACAGATTAGACTGAAACTTACAGTCAAGGACCCTTATGTTCTGGTTAAAAATTATCTCCAACTTCATCAAAGCCTTTCGTTCGGGTGAGAAACCGTGGCAGATTGCAGCCGGATTCGGTGTAGGATTTATCATCGGCCTGCTACCTTCGCTCACTTTACAAGGAGTGCTTCTGTTTTGTCTATTAATATTTTTTAACATCAATATGGCGGCGGGAACCCTTGGCTTGATACTATCCAATATTATCGCTTATCCGCTGGACCCGATCTTTCATGATATCGGATTTTTTATTTTGACGGGGATCCCTGCATTAGAGAATATTTGGACATCACTTTACAACATGCCGATCGCACCGTTGACCAAATTCAACAACACGGTGGTCATGGGCAGTTTCGTTGCCGGTCTGATCCTGTACTGGCCAGTATTTTGGGGGATGAAAAAGCTCGTGGTACTGTATCGATCCGGTATGGAACAGCGCATCAACAAATTGAAAATCGTGCAAATCATCAAAGGCAGTAAGCTGGTGCAATTATATTTTAAGATCAGAGATCTCGGAGGTAAATGATGCGCAAGAAGGGATTGCTATACTTAGTCATTCTGTTACTATTGTGGGCGGTTTTTGCGTATCTTTTCCGCGACAGTGCGCTCGAGAGTCTGACTGAAAAGACTCTGCAACTGATTGCGGGTGCGAAAGTCGAGGTGGATCATTTTAATTTTAGTCTGTTCGACATGAAATGTTCCTGGGATCGATTACAGATCGCTAATAAAAATAATCCATGGTACAATGTCATCGATGTCGGTTATACGTCGTTTGACATCGAAACAAGGCCTTTGTTCTGGAAAAAGGTAATCATCAATGAGATGATCATGGAAGATGCTAAAAGCGGAACTCGACGGGAGACAGATGGTAGCTTGTCAAGAGCAGAAAGATCTGAATTGTTCACTGATAAAGATGGACTGGTCAACAGGGTTAAAGACGCACTGGAAAAACAGTTCGGGGAGCTGCCCGTCTTCGATCTTAAAGCGTTGCGGCAGAAGATCAACGTCGACTCGCTGATCGATATTGATCAGCTATCATCGGTACAGGGTTACGAGCGGCTCATGAGTACGGCTGACAGCAGTTTGGGTTACTGGAGATCACAATTAGATCCTGACGTGTATAAAAAAAGGATTAATGACCTCGAGACCAGAATCCAGGCGGTGAACATCGAAGGCGTGCGAGATATAACCACTCTTACAACCTCGCTGCAAAATTTGAATTCGATTTATGAAGAAGTAAAAACATTGCGTGAGGAAGTCAATTCAAAGCACACCGCAGTAGAATCTACTTACGATACGCTGCAGAGCCAATTGGGAGACATGAAGGAGCGATTGAATGAGGACATCAGCGAGGCACAGAAAATGGCTAAACTGCAGACGATCGATGTTAAGGATGTCGGTTTGATGTTGTTCGGCCAGCCAGCGGTCAACCAGTTCGAAAAGATCACGGAGTACATTGCCCTGGCGAGGAAATATCTGCCGATGTCGCAAGGTGCGGACGTGGAAAAGGAGGCGAAGACACCGCGCTTTAAAGGGCAGAACATCTATTTCCCGTTTAAATACACCTATCCGGAATTCTTGGTGAAGAATATCAGCGTATCAGCGGCTTCTGCTGCAGGCGACACGGGTATGGCCTATTTCCTGAAAGGCAATTTAAAGGGACTGACATCTCAGCCCTATGTTTACAACAACCCTACACGCTTCGATCTCGGCCTGGAGAAAATAGGGGGGAGAGAGTATAATATACTCGGCAGTTTCGATCATATCACCGAGGTGGCGCGAGATTCGTTATGGATCAATGCTAAAAATATCGCGCTGGGTGAGATTAACTTAAAAACGAGTAAATACTTCCCACAGGTACTTTCGACTGAAGAAGGGGATTTTGCTTTATCCGGTTTCTTTATCGATAATTTTATCAAGATAAACGCGGATCTGGAAGCATCGGATGTAAATTTTTTATTCGACGAGACCGCCACCGATCAGGTATCTCGTCTGGTTCAGGATGTGCTGTCGGGCTTATCGACTTTAGTGATCGATGCAAATTTGATCGGCGAATCGTCCGATTACAAATTAAATATGAAATCGAACGTCGATAACGTGCTGGGTAATCAGATTAAAGGAATTCTCGATAAAAATTTACAGGAAGCGCGACAGCAAGTCGAAACGTATATCCGGAACCAGGTCGATGAAAAACGAAACCAGGTTGAACAACTGATCAATTCGAGTAAGAAAACTTTCTACGCCGAGTTTGAGAATGCACGTGAAAAAGTGTTGGAAAAATATAATGAAATAGAACAGAAAAAGAAGGAGATCGAACAACGTATCGAGGAGGAGAAAGCTAAAGCGAAGGAAAAGGGAGTAGATGCTATCAAAGATTTAATCAAGCGACCTTAGTACATCGTTGTGCTGTTAATCAATAAATATCACTCGTAACATATAAAAGTATGGAGGGATTGATGAAACGTAAGTTTATGTATCGGCTGTTCTTAAGTGCGATCATTTTTACTTTAATAGCGTGGGTGATCTCATGTGCGGTTAACCCTGTTACCGGGAAAAGAGAATTCATGCTATTGACAGAATCCGATGAAATTGCACTCGGAGCACAGACAGATGCTGAAATCATTGCGACGTATGGTTTGTATGAAGACGCAGAGTTAACGAATTACATTTCCACCATGGGACGTAAAATGGGGTTAGTGACCCATCGTCCGACCCTGGACTATTCGTTCAAGATACTGGATACCCCGGTAGTCAACGCGTTCGCCGTACCGGGCGGATTTGTGTATTTTACCCGGGGTATTATGGCGTATCTGAACGATGAAGCAGAGTTGGCGGGGGTGATGGCGCATGAATTGGGACACGTCAACGCGAGGCACAGCGCACAGTCCTATAGCAAGAGCCAATTGGCTCAACTGGGGCTGGGTATCGGAGCTGCGTTGTCCGAGACGTTCGCGCAGTACGCACAGATCGCCAGTTTCGGAGTCAGCATGCTATTCCTGAAATTCAGCCGCGACAATGAGAGAGAGGCGGATGCTCTTGGTGTGGAATATTCAACGAAGAGCGGTTATAATTCGACCGCGATGGCTAAATTTTTTGAGACACTGGAACGATTGAATCCCAGCTCCGGTCAGGATGCGCTGCCGGCATGGTTCTCGACTCACCCCAATCCGCCGGATCGTATAAAAGCGGTGTTGGACGATACCAAAAAGTGGCAATCACAGATCGCTGGCACCAATTTCGTTTACAATCGGGATCAATATCTGACGAAGATTCAAAATATTGTCGTTGGTGATGATCCCCGTCAGGGCTATGTCGATGGAAATATGTTTTATCATCCGTCGTTGAAATTTCAGTTCCCGGTTCCCACTGGCTTTACGTTAAATAATACTCCATCGCAAGTTCAGATGTTCAACGAGGCCCAGGATGCTATCATCCTGATGTCGATGGCGAACGCTGCGACGCCGGCAGAGGCTGCCAACGCATTCGTCTCACAATCCCAGGCCACTGTGCAGCGATCGGAGGCGACCACGGTTAACGGTCTCGCAGCGCATCGGTTGATTACGACGATGCAGACCGATCAAGCGACTCTGGAAATTTTATCTCACTTTATTAAGTTGGATAACGCAATTTACGTTTTTCATGGTTATTCCACGCTTGATAAATTCAACACCTATGCGACGACGTTCGATAATACGATGAAGCAATTTAAGCGACTCACCGATAGTCGGAGAATTAATGTTACCCCAAAGAAACTGAGCGTGGTGAAGGTCAGATCGAGAGCGACGCTGCAAAATATATTTCAGCAAAACAGTGTGCCCGCGAATCAGATGGAGTCGCTGGCTATCCTGAACGGAATGAATCTATCGGATCTGGTGGATGCAAATTCACTGGTAAAAATCTCAAAATAATGAGATCGATCGTAGGGAAATCGTAATTATCGCTTTGCCCAGCATTGTACCAGATGGTTCAATCCTGGTGCAGTGAAGCGAACTCGAAATGTATTTCAAGTAAACCCATGGACGAAGTGCCATCGTGAAGCTGTCGATGACACTTCGATACGGTATCGGCAGCATGTCGATGAGGGATCAACATGCTGTCGGCGACCTCTCGACTACTCCTCAATGATCAGTAAAATGCAACGTTCTTGAGTATGTATTCGAAATCGACCTTGTGTTTTTCATAGGATGATTCGTCAGCCATACACAGAAGATGATAGATAAAAGCGTTTCTGACATAGAACATAGAGACGCGAACCGGAAAGCTTTCGGTGATCGAGGGCGAAAATTGTACCACATAGTACGCGCCCATTAACCACATCCCCCCGGCCATGGTAACATCACGGACCAGAGAATAGTCTTTCTCTCCATAGTTATGGTCAAACTTTTGCAAATGCATTTTCGCGATCTGTTCTGCGGAGACGGGCGTCTCAGTCTTTAATAACTCGCCGTAAATTATGCTCGTTGTATCATGCACTTCGAGTTTTACCGCTTTGAGCAACGTAAGCCAGCTCTCAGTTGAAACCATCGTCGTATCAAGGTTATTATCGAACGATATTAACCATGAGCTGTCAGGAAAAGCGATAGAACAGCGAAACATCCTGCTGTAAAATTTATTTTCATGCACGACCGCATCATCATTCATCTCATAGAGTATGGCCGGATAACCGGGTATCCGCTGTGAACCCTGGTTCATGATGTACATGATACCGACCACAACAGCAAGTATTGCGATCATTCCGAGCAACCACGATCGGTTCGTTCCGGATCTTAAATAGGACATAGTTTTCAGAGGTCTCCTGTTTATGGGCTCAGCCAATTTTCAAAGGCTTGCTCCGATTGTGTTAAGCAACGTGTGATCGGTGTGATATGCTTACAAGATGACGGTTTACTGCAGCTACTATGTTAAACGGGATCTCGATTTAAAACATTGCTGATTACCGCGTAAAGATCTTCAATCGAATACGGTTTTACGACGATCCCCTTGAATCCATATTGCCTGTATTCGGCGAGTATGGAGTCCGTCGAATATCCGCTGGAGACGATGGCTTTGACATCAGGATCGATTTCGCACAATTTGCTGATCGTCTCTTTTCCGTTCATACCGTCTTTTACGATTAAATCGATGATGAGCAGGTCGAATGGTGCTTTCTCATCTCTGGCGTGTTGAAACAGGTTGATGACTTCATGACCATCTCGAGCAAACTCACATTCGAAACCTATCTCTCCCAGCATCTCGCCGATTATCTCTCTGACCAGATCGTCGTCGTCCATGACGAGTACTTTACCCTTGATTTGATCGGACTGAATAATACTGACTGTTCGTTTTTCCACCTCATGCCTTGTAGCCGGTATGATCAGTGTGAATGTCGTACCGCTGCCGATTATCGAATCAACCGTAATCGTTCCCTGATGCTTTTTGATGATCGAATAACAGATAGCCAGTCCAAATCCTCTTCCGTTTTCTTTTGTTGTGAAGTATGGATCAAAGATACTGTTTATATGCTCTTTCTTGATTCCCACTCCTTGATCGCTTACCTCTATTTTAACATAGTTGCCCGGAACGAGCGTATAAGGATTATAAGTTTTGACGGATATATTTTCAGCGTTAATTTTTATTACGCCTCCGGTCGGCATGGCCTGGTCTGCGTTGATGATCAGATTTTGAATGACTTGATTGATCTGACTACTGTCGGCATATAGATTCCATAGATCCGGACCCAGGTTTAATTCTATCGAAGCTTTCAATTCGATGGCAAGGTATTCGATGGTTTCTTTCAATAAATTTTTAACGTAGACACTGGTTTTAATCGGTTTCCCTCCCCTGGAGAAGGTCAATAGTTTCTGAGTCAATTGATTTGCTCTCGATGAGGCCGTGGCGATCTGATCCAATCGATTTAAAACAGTATTGTTGTCCCTGAAACTATTTCGCAGGAGTGAAATATAACCGATAATGCTGGTCAATATGTTATTGAAATCGTGAGCAATGCCTCCGGCCAACATACCGATTGAATCCAGCTTGTTCATCTTGTGCATTTCGATCTCTGTCTTTCGTCTCTCGGTTATATCTCGAAGCACTACCACCGCACCTTCGACAATTCCGGACGGATTTTTTAATGGATTAATGGAATAGGAGACTAATCTCTCCGTATTATCCCTGGATACCAGGATGGCGTCGTTTAAATGATCAATCACATTATCTGTCAGCAGTAGGCTTGAAATAGGAAGAACGATTCGTTGTCGTGTTTCTTCGTCTTCGAGTCGCAATATCTCGTTGATCGATTTGCCGCTGACGGCATTATGCGACCAACCTGTGAGTCGGGAGGCAACTCGGTTTATCAGTACGATCGAGCCGTCCAGATCGGTTGAGATCACGCCTTCTGTAATGCTGCTGAGTGTAACCGAAAGTCGCTCATGTTCCGCATCCAGTGAACTTTCGATCTGTTTACGGTCGGTGATATCTATTCCGGACCAAATGATCCATTCGATCCTGCCGAATAAATCTTTCAGATAGGTGCTGGACCAGGTGATATATCGACAGCTTCCGTTTGGAGCAATCCAACAGTTCTCAAATCGTGAGTTAGCTGGTCCGTTTAATATATCGCGACATTGTTTTAAATGCACCTTTTTCGCCTCCTCGCTGAGGAAAGGCAATTCGGCTATTGTTCTCCCGATTACCCGGTTAACCGTGTATCCGGTCAATAATTCACACGCGCGGTTAAATCGCTTGATTTCACCCTTTACATTGGACACAATGATCAATACACCCGCGGTCTGCAATATACTGTCGATAAATTTTTTTTCTTTTTTGAGTTTGCGATTGGATTCGTAGATGATGGCAGCAATACTGAAGACGAGTAAAAATATTATTGCGGTTCCAATAGCGAGTGTCCAGATGATTTGTGCAGTATTATCGATAAGAAGCCTCCGGTGTAAAGTAAGTTACCGATTATACTCAATATATTGTGATAATTCCAATTGTCAAAAGAATTACTCAGAGACAAAATGAAAAACGCCGCTGTATAGGAAACCAGGACCGCCAATGATATCCAGAAGATTGGATCTTCCAGGAGATTGTGTTCGGTCTCACGCACCAAAAAAAATAATGTACCCATCGCACTACCTGTGAGTAATAGCGAAGAAAACGATGAGGTGATGTCGTCGAAATCGCTAAAATTTTCCAGACTGAATTTCGACACGATCCAGAACAGGACGAAAAAAATAATACTCCATCGTATACCCAGCTTCATGATCTTATTTTGATGCCAGATATAGAAAATAAAATTGAGGAACAAAAATTCGATCAGTGTGAAAATGTGAAACATCCATAAATTGGATTTTTCATTATAGTAAATGTATAAAAGTATGAGATCGACAATCAATCCGATGATGATGAAATAGAACAATAGGCGTAATTCGCTCGTATGTTTTCGAAATGTGATACATCCCGCGAAAAACGGAATATACGACGATGTAATTGCCGTGAAAGCGAAAATCGATATACCAAATATGTAGAAAGAGGTCAGAGACGTCATCATTTGTTATTCGTTAAGAAAATCCTGTGATGTGGGTATTGATTTTTCCAGTATAATGCCAGCCATATCATCCTCCTGTTCGTCGACTCCCACAAGCACCAGCGTTGGTGTTCCATCGTCGTCTGTTCCGTAATAATACCGTAAGCCGATGCACTTCTGCTGATCGAGAAGTTCGATGAGCGCATCTCGACTGAAAAAGCCTCCTTTGACAGGACTGACTGCTTGTGCCGTGTAATTTCTCATCAGTTGTTTTGCTTCTTCCAGGCTGATTCTATGATCCGTACTAACAGAAAGAGCCATATCTCACCTCGCGTTATTGAATGTGATAAAAGGTCAGGACTGTGTCAAGGGACAAAGGATGCTGTTCTATTGACCCGATTCGAAATGAACGATCAAACTGAAAAGTATGAAACGAAATATGATAATAATATATAAAATTTACAGTAAAATAGCAAATAAAAATTAATAAATAAAATTTGCGCTGTTAATTATTTAATGCGAGCGAAGTTTAGCTCTTGATTTTTAAAAATATCTTCATTATTTTACTTTCTATTTATTTGCCTTTATTTATTGCATTGTATACAATTATAATCCATGGTGAACAACTCTATTCGCCGAATTATTACTGGAGGTTGCATGGGATTTACAGGATTAGATTTTGGGATCGTAATCGCCTATCTGGTAAGTATAACCCTGTTCGGAGTCTGGATCGGTAAACACCAGACGAATACAAAGGACTATTTTTTAGGCAACCGTAATTTGCCGTGGCTGGCGATTAGTTTCTCGGTCATTGCAGCCGAAACGAGTACACTCACCTTTATCAGCATACCTGGCCTTGCGTACATATCCAATTTGAATTTTCTGCAGATTACGTTTGGCTATCTGATCGGACGAGTCATCGTCAGCTTCGTCCTGCTTCCCGCTTATTATAAGGGTGATATCGTAACGGCCTATGAATTTCTCGGAAACAGGTTCGGGAGTAAGATACGTAAATTTGCCTCGGTCATATTTCAATTGACGCGCCTGCTCGCAGATGGTGTCCGTTTGTTCGCGACAGCGATTCCGTTGTCCGTGATCACCGGATGGAGCTACCCTGTGTCCATCGCTATCATCGGAATTTTGACGATTATCTACACCTACATCGGTGGGATCAGGGCCGTTGTGTGGGTGGATGTCATTCAGATGTTGATCTACCTCGGGGGTGCAATCATCGCCGGGGTTTTTATTCTAAATCATCTGCCGGGAGGTTGGCACGATGTACTCACCTTTGCTGCTCCGGCTGAGAAGTTTGACATAATCCGTTGGGGATTTAGCGGAGGATTGAAAGGCTTTTTCTCGATCGATTATACGTTCCTCAGCGGCGTTCTGGGTGGTGCTTTCTTGTCGATGGCATCTCACGGAACAGACCAGCTTATCGTGCAGCGCTTATTAGCCTGCAAAGATTTGAAACAAAGCCAAAAGGCGTTAATCACGAGCGGTGTGTTCGTCGTATTTCAATTTGCACTGTTCCTGATGGTCGGGATTTTACTCTATGTCTATTACCATGGTCAATTGATCGGTGCCGAAGGATTCATTCAAAAATCCGATCAACTGTTTCCCAAATTCATCGTCGAAGCCTTGCCTCCGGGTCTCTCGGGAATCATCATCGCCGGCGTTTTTGCTGCTGCCATGTCGACCATGAGTGGTTCATTAAATTCATTGGCCTCTTCACTCATGAACGACATCTACAAGCCCATTTTCGGAAAGAGGAATTCAGAAAAAAAAGACCTTCTCCTGTCCCGCGTATTCACAGCAATGTGGGGACTCATCTTCATCGGTGGGGCGATGATCTTCAAGGATCGGGATAATCCTGTCGTTGAGCTGGGACTGGCTATTGCTTCGTTTACCTATGGAGGATTGCTGGGTGCTTTTCTACTCGGTATTATCTTCAAACATGTGAAAGAAAATGCGGCCATGTACGCCATGTGGGGTACAATCTACTTCATGACGTGGATTATCGGTGTCCAGGGGACAGTTCAATACGTGATCATCGGATTGAATATACTTGCATTTTTATGGCTGTTCCTGATGACGGACGTGCGCAAGGAACAGATCATCCTGGTGCTCATCCTTATCGTGAACACTTCGATGATACTCCACAGTCCGAACTCATTTATCATTACCTGGCCGTGGTATGTTATCCTGGGTTGTGTTTTGTCGCTAGGGCTGGGTTTAATCTTTCAGGCGTTCCTGGATCTCGGTGCTCGATCTCGTCGGCGATTGATTCGAAAATAGGGGTTAATAGAATAGCAATGATGATGTGATTGCAGAATTCAGGACAACGTGTCAACAATACGATAAATTACATGTAATAAAACTGTTCCGGGGCTGTATTAAAAGTCCTAATGCAAGATATTTTCCACAATTAGTAGTAGCAAATCTATTTTCTACATACAATAGGTGGTATTTGACGAATAAATTCGTCACTACAAGTTGACTTTTGATACAGCCCCGGAACAGAAAATTTTTCCTCACTGTTTAAACACGCTCTCCATCTTTCGGAGAAATTCCTTATCGTCGGCATATCCGATGGTGCGTAATTCTTCGATTTCATCGCCTTTTTCGTCCAGGAATACGAATGTGGGCATGCCCGTTACCTTATATTTATTTTTAAATGTATTGGTCTCTTCTTTATACGAAGTGAGATCTACCTTGACCATGGTGAAGGTTTTCGCCTTCTCGATGATTTCATCGTTGCTGAATGTCTTCGAATCCATTTCTTTACAAGGGGCACACCAATCCGCGTAAAAATCGATGATTACGGGTTTGTCGTCGACGAGGAGTTGTTCTATCGATTGGCCGTTGTAAGCTATCCAACCGATCTGCGATGGTTCGGATTTAATCGCTTTATCGGCCGTAAACAAACCGTACAGAATGAGCAAAATACCTATAATGGTTTTAGCTATCTTGAAATTTTTCGTATATCCCGGGGCATGGTCGAGAAAACCGAGCAGCAGTCCGCTGAAAATGATCAGCACACCCAACAGGAATCCGAAACGATTATAGGCGGCGTTTACATGTGGCATCAGGAAATATATAGCGACCCCAATTAAAACCAGTCCGAACAATTTTTTTATCCAGATCATCCACATGCCTGATTGAGGTAATTTCTCGAGCAGGCCGGAGAAACTGGCCAGAATCAGATAGGGGAGTCCTAAACCCAGTCCCATGATGAAGAATAACAGCGCCCCTTTGGCCACTATCCCTAATTTAGCCACGAGGCCAACCAGGCCGATGATGATACCTGCGGCACAGGGAGCGATAACGACACCGACGGTCAGGCCCATGATGAAAGATCCGAGTATTCCCTGGCGTGATTTACCGAGTGATCCCATGAGCCAGGAAGGAATTGCGATTTCGAATACACCGAACATACTGGCGGCCATGGCCAGCATGATAAGGGAGATAACGATGACAAACCAGGGATTCTGGAACAGAAAGCCCCACTGTTTACCCGCCAGGCCTGATACTAATCCCAGGATGGCGAATACGATCGC
This sequence comes from Candidatus Zhuqueibacterota bacterium, assembly GCA_016926625.1. GTDB lineage: Bacteria > Zhuqueibacterota > Zhuqueibacteria > Thermofontimicrobiales > Thiofontviventaceae > Thiofontadaptatus. The sequence continues at coordinate 20,834 of JAFGOE010000007.1, read as the reverse complement.
GATTCCAAGGACATAGAACAGGGCGATGATGAACGACGATCCCTTGCGCTGATGGCTCTTTCCGCCAAAATATCCGACGGTGATCGGAATGACCGGGTAGACGCAAGGCGTAAGATTTAGTGCTAACCCGAACACGAAGAATGCGATGATCGCATGAGGCAGTCCTCTTTCTATTATCTTTTTCGCACGTAATTCTTCAGCAGATAAACTCAGGTTTTCCTCCTGGTCCGATACGGCTTCTGTTTCCGGAAATTGTTCGAAGACATCAATGTGGGTAGCATTGACCTGCACATCGGTTGCTACGATCGGCAACGTAATAGAAAATTTCTTCTCATCGGGTGCATAGCAATTGTTGTCATCGCAGGCCTGATAGCGGAGCGTTCCACTCAACGCGATTTCTGCGGGTGCGTGGTTATCGGCTACGGTTACGGTGGAGTATATTCTTATCGTATGTTCGTATACGGACAGCGGTTCGTCGGAAAAGGCGAATTTAACCATTGCAGGTTGGGGATAGAATAGTTTACCGAAAGAAATTTGTGGAATAGGATCAAAACTTAGTTCAGTCCTGATTAAACCTTCCTCAGGAGTATGCGAATTTATATGATATTCCGGTTCAATTTCGACGACGATGGCTATCTGAAGCGTCGTTCCCGGTTGAGCCTTATCTGCCGAGAGCAGGGGAGTCACCTCAAGAACGTCGGGAGTAAATAGTCCCTGAGCGTAGGATGTAAGCGTCGTAAGGAAAATGAAGCAAAGGGTGATCATCGTATTGCGTATTTTATTCATAGATACTATCTCCATCGAATGTGGTGTTATGTCGTACTTGTTAAAATATAAGATACAATATAAATTCATATGGCATCGAAAATGTTCCCTACGATGCAGCATACGGGTTTGGATCTATTCCTCATATTTGTTTATCGTAGTTCATTGAAATCGCCGACCCTGAAAAGTATTCCTGGTCAACATGCTGATCACACGTTCGCCTGTTCTAGAATAAGGCCTTGATAAAATAGATCGACATCATGATGGAGGCGGCTAATTTAAATCCGATTCCGACCATGGTACCGATAAAAACTCCCCATCCGGCCTTGAAAGCGGCCATGTTTTTTTTTCCGATTAACAGCTCACCGGCCATAGCACCTAACAACGCGCCTAAGAACATACCAAATGGCGGGAAGAAAAATAGTCCGATCAGTAAGCCGATGATCGAACCCCACACTCCCAGTTTTGAAGCGCCATATTTCTTTGCTCCAAAGACGGGGATGAAGTAATCGAGTACGGTGACGATGATGGTGATAATGGCCCAGATGACGAGTTCGCGCGTGGTATAGGCCTGTCCCTGTTTGGCGTACTGCATCAGCATCATTGCCAGATAATTAAGCGGTGGCCCCGGTATAGCTGGCGCTACGCAGCCAATTATTCCGACGATCACCAGTATAAATCCGATGATAATCAATAGAGTAGCCATAGTTCCACTCGTTTAAAAAGATGTTACAGTTCAAGGATTGTCATGATGTTCCCTCATACGGAATCGATCGCATCAGTTGTCGTCATGTCGATCAGTGATGCTGTGATGAGAGATCGATTGTCTTAGCATTTAAATCCACAAAATATAATTAATTTCCGGGTATAAGTCAATAAAACTTTTTTCTTACCGTATCTGTCTTAATATTGTGTTTACCATTAATACAACCCAGTAGGAGGTATATATGAAATTTAATGTAACAAAGAGTCAGTTACTAATCTTTGTGTTAGTAATTCTGTTCGTATCGAATTTTTTGCTCATCACATTATATTCCAAACCCAAAGGTGATGCGTATCTTGGAGTCGTTGTCAAAGATATTTCTACCATGCTGGAGAAACATCTGGGCCTGGATCACGGAGTGATCATCACCTGGATCGATGAAAAAGGACCTGCCAGTGCTGCGGGTTTGGATGAAGACGACATCATTGTAGAGATCAATAAAGAACGCATCGATTCCCCCAATGAACTTCGTCGTATCGTTCGGAAGTTTTCACCTGATGAGGAGATAAAAGTCGCCTATTTGAGAGAAGGGAAAAAAAGCAGTATTAGTATCAAACTTGCCGAGGCGCCAGAGAGTAAGTCGGCCTGGCATGATCAAAGATTCGATTTCCGTGAATTTCCGTTCGGCGAACGTCCTTACATCGGGATCACCTTACATGTACTGGATGCCGATTTGTCGAAGTATTTCGGGGTTCAACCTGACGACGGTGTTCTAATACTTGAAATCGAGGAGGGTAGTCCGGCAGAAAAGGCGGAATTGAAGAGCGGAGATGTTATCCTGGAGGTAAACGATAAGAAGGTCTCCAAACCGGAAGAGATACAGGATATAATTTCGGACTGCGATGAGGGTGATGAACTGACATTAAAGATTATGCGGCACAAGCAAAATCTCACGATTAAAGTGGAAGTGGAGATTAAAGAGTCGAAATACCGGATGTTCATGAAGCAGATACCCGGACACCTCGAAGATTTACGCTTTAAGATAGAAGAAGAGATTAATCATGAAGAAATAGAAAAGATGGACCAGGAATTAGAAAAATTTGACAGGGACAGAATATTCATCCCACGTGATGCTGACATCATCAGGATATGATGATCGATTTAAGGTCGCCCGGTACTATTTTTTGAGCTTAAAGTAAGGTGAAAGTATCCGCTCATCGATCGATCATGTATACAAGTATAAGGATTACCTTATGGATGAGCGTGATTGTACAAGGAAAATTTGTGGAATCTTTATTATAGGGCAATCAAATAAAAAAAAGGCGTATCATTCCGATGATGATACGCCGTTTAAAACGTTTGTTTGATGATTGAAGTGATTTGATTACATTTTCTTTCCTGAAAGAAATCGAGCAATATGATTCCACAATGTCTTCAACCAGCGAATGATGAATATCTGAGATTTCGGAGGATTCAGTAATATATCTCTGCGAGTGAGATAAATTTCTTCATCTTCGTCGTTAAAATCGAGGCGTCCGATGTTCTCATGGTATTCAAGATCGAGATTTTTTAATTCATCCGAATCGGTTTCCACAATCCTGACTTCTATTTCAGTCCAGCCCAACTGCCGGCACGCTTCAAGGCGCCGCAGTCCGCTAAGCAATTCGTTGTTGCTGTTGATGATGATAGGATTTAAAAGCCCCACCGCTTGAATCGATTCTTTCAGTTCGGTAACGTCACCGATATCATGTCGGATACGGTTACCGATATCGATGGCGTCTATGGGTAATTTAATCATCAGTGTATCCCTCCTTTCAACGACAATCAAATGCCCGATACGATGATGTGAGCCTGGGTGCATCGGGACGAATATATGTCACGTTGCAATCAACTGATCTGACTCGTTATTCGGTTTCGGTTAAACAATCTGTAAGATCCTCTAATCATTTAATTAATGAACACTCACTTTGTTCCTGAACATCTTGAGCAGATTGTGATGATGAATCTCGAACTTCATTTCCTGTATATGGCACACCTCGCATTTTTCATTCGAACCGATAGGATAAGGTTCACCGGTGTATTGCATTGGTTGAATGTTATCCCGGTTGGGTCCGTATGCATTGGTTGCCGGGTATTCGGCATGCGGTGAACCATGGCATGCGGTGCAGCGAGTTCCGCTTCGATCAGTCCTGTTTCGATAGAGGGCGTAAGGTCCTGGCGTCCACTTATTGAACGAGCTGGGATGTTCACCCGGTTTATCGTAGTCGACATGGCAGGAGAGGCAATCGGGTAATTTCAGCCATGGAGTTCGAGGATTTATCTCCTCTTTTGAAGCAACTTGAGTCGCTTCTAATGCTTCCAGTAACAGTTCGGCTGAGCGGCGGCCCTGTTGATCTTTTAGCAACGCGATAGCGTGATCGGCAAAATTGCCATGACAATCGGTACATTTGATCCCTTTTTTAACATGCACGCTTCTGCTGCAACGCGTATTGCCAGTCGGATGCGATGGGTGGCAGAGCATACAGGCTTCGGCGCCTTCTTTCGCCAGGTAATGTGCATGCCATCCGTGAAGAGCAGCCGACAGGTTGAGCAGATCCGCTTTTCCGGCGGCGCCCATGGCCGGATCTGCATGGCAATTTTGACACAGTTGAGGTTTCCCTTTCCTGGCCTGATCGTATAGATCTGTTCGGTTGATTCGATCGTGTGCTTTTAAAATGTTTATCGCGGTTTCTTCGCTCAATCCGGATGTGTTGTTCCAGCGCCAATCCCCACCGTGACAGTTGCGGCAGCCCATTTCCGTGGAGACGGGGGCAACGACTTTCGTCGCAGCCAGTAATTCCCCGCTTTCGGTTTCTCGTGCTTCGATATCGAAAATCGGATACGGCTGATACGTACCATTATCGGAATAGGGTACTACGGGTATCTTTTCGGCGACGAAAGTTGCCGTATAGTCATCGAGTTCAAACGCGCCGGACATGCCGGTGCCTGCGAGGCCTGTATCCTTCCCTAACTTTGCTCCAAATATTCGATCGGCGTATTCCCAGAAATCGACGTGCTTCGAGGGATTCTCGAATCCTTTCTGAACCGCATAGGTAATCTCAACCCCGTCTGTTACTATTTCCGGTCGCGTGCCCCGCCGAATCAACTGTGCTTCCAGGGTATTAGCCGGTGGCAAGATGACAAACCATGGATCCGAGTCGGATATACAATGCATCCCCAGATCGTTCCAGACCAGGAGGACGTACTGATCGGTCCTGCTGTTAAACGGAGGGATCGCCGTGGTTTCAGGGATGATGGGCTTAGACGGTTCAGGGTTTTCGATGAGTTCTTTATCATTCAATTCCAGGACGATGTAGGCAGCTAATGCTTTTTTCTCCTCTTCAGTCCCGAGTACTCGCGGCATATATTTTAATACTTTCCCCTGCCCATCGAGCTGCGCCAGCATACCCATGTAAGTGAACATATGGGTGCGAGGGATGATATCATTACGTATACCATTAATGGTATGGCAACCTGAGCATTGTAGTCTGAACAGTTCAGATCCGGCTTCAATTCTGTTCTCGTCGTTTATCTCTTTTATCTTCGACCATTTGGCGTATTTCAAAAGTCCCGTTTGATTGATTTGATCGACATCCGATTTCAGTACCGATGTTGAAAACATAAAATCGTTGATAACGTACGGTTTTCTGGCTATCTCTCTGACATATTCAAACCCGCCCATCCAGGCTAAACCGATGATCACCAGTACGAACGTCAGCATTTTTTGAGTCGATTGTTTCGCCTTCAACAGTGCTGCAATTCCGCCGATGAATATTAAGATACTGCTTATCAGCAGAGTGTACACAAAAGGAATGGTCTGTGGGTTGAAGTTGAACGTGATCGTGCTGATATGCTTGGGGATTGAGAACAGATACCAGGCTCCGAATATTACGAGACCCAGAAACGGAAAGAGCGTCCATTTGCTGCAATATCTGAGCATGGTACGGCGAAAACTTGCTCCTTGTTCGAATACGACAGTGACGTATCCGAATAGACCGGCGATCATGGCGGCGGCGCTTGTACGGAATAAAAGAGATGGGAGGAAGGTCGGATTCAGGAAACCGTGCCAGAAATTTTGAGTCACCAGCCATTTACCCGGTGTGAGCATAAATGAGAGAATGCCATTGATAATGAAAAGGCTCAACCAGGCAAAGAGGAAATACAGGAACGCGACCCGGTGTCTGTTTCTGTGGCTCAATTGATCAAATTTATAGTGATACACGAGTAACGCCGTGATTTCCCCGAGAAAGAATACCCACTCGATTGCCCACCCGAACACGAAGTAGTGTATGAGAGAAGAAGTCGCTGACGGATGGACAAGCGCGATGATAAACCAAATTCCCACGCCAGTGACACCGCCGAATATCATGGTGAGGAGCAGGAAGAACCAGGTGTATTTACGAATGTATTGATGGATCTTAACGTTTTTCTCACGAGCACCCTTAAGATCGGTCAACCAGATAAACGCACCACCGCCTACAGCCAGATGAGCAACGTAAACATGGACGATAGAGATGAGTGCAATCAACGATGCACCGCCAATCTGTGGTAGATCCCAATATGGATAATTCATCAGGCTTTCCTCCTTTCCGGAGCGCTGTTTGCTATCTTGATCATATAGCCCACGGCGACGAGTCCTATGATAAATACCAATAAGAATAATATCATCACATCAGTTTGAGGCTTCAGCGTCAACTGATTGAGTTTAAAGTAGTCGGCGAGATAAAGCGTTCGCAAATTCGCGCGCGTGATAACCATTATCGTAATTAAGATGCCCAGTTGAATGAGTGTCGCTTTTAAATTTTTCAGAAATCCGGTGATGATCGAACCCATGGCCAGTACAATGCCGGCTGCAAGGATGATCGTATAGACCATATTTCCTCCCATAAACGAAAGCATTAGGTCACGAGGAAGTGATAAGAGGTACCAGAAACCGACTACTACCTGAACGCTCGTCCCGATCGCGTAGATTTTGAGTCCGGAATTAATTTTTTCGCCGGCTTCCGCCGCTGTGTTTCTCGAACGTAGATACCAGACCAGGGCGATAAACAAACCACTGATAGCAACCGACGCGACGATGAAGTGCAGGTATCGAGGTAAGAATGAAGGATCAGCGGCATTCAGTAAGGTACCCCCTCGATCTTGAAAATAGGATGCCCATTTATCTGGCTGCATCATGAGCGTCATATTATTGACATAGACGAAAGCGATGTAAAGCAGGATGAGTGTGGTTACCATAAGCGAAACGACGGACAAGGTTCGTGCTTTGCTATAATTTTTAATATGGATATAGGCCCCATAATAGGCAATGATCAACAAGGGTATTACGAGTATCCAGTACACTGCCATCAGGACAGAACTGGTGTAAATGAATTGACCGTAGATGACTTGTATAAACAGCAGGGGGGCGACTCCGAAATTGATAGCCAATGCAAATGTGGTCGGAATTTTAGGTGCGATGACACCATGAAGGCTCTGATCAAGCGGGGGATCAGTTCTGGTCAATCTCGACATCAAGATTAGAATGCTGCCACCGAGTATAATATTCACGAAAAGAATGTGAATGAGAAAGGTGAGTATGTTAAGTACTTGAAAAAACCACGCGGGGGCAGGAATGGAATCAGGAGTGGGGATTAACGTCAATGTTTCCATATGATTCTCCACATCGTTAAATGATTAGAATCGTTTGTATCATCAGATGTGAGCAGCTATTCAACATAAAAAAACGTGAGAACGTCTGATAATACTAAATTTCAATTCACAATGCCGTGTAATTCCTCGGACGAGCTTCAGTATCAATGCTTGCTTGATGGTTTCGTTTAAGATCTAGAGCGACTGCTTTTCTTTTCTCAGCATCACGATCGAGCACACGAATATAAATATGATCACGCCTAATACGCCGATCTCGATGATGTGATATTTGAATTTTTCGAGCAAATAGGCACTTTCGACGCTGATCAATAAAATTCTTCTGATGGCCGCAATCAGACCGACGATAAGAAACGGCTCCGCACATAATGAATGTGATTTGAGTGAGACTCTCACGGTGTACAGTATTTCTACAATCATCATGGTCAATAGAATTCTGTCGATCATGTGAAGCACGGCGTGGATATATTCGGCATCGGCGAATTCGTCGATGATCGTAATGAGTGACTGGAAAAGAATATAAAATGCAGTGATGATGAGCAACACACCGACCAGTAAATAGATGATATATTCGGCATTTTTAAAGATTAAATCGAATTGTTTTTTTAACTCCATTCAGGTTCACCTCGATCGGTTAGAGTTTTGAACCACAATATTTGCAATAGACTGCATCGGCATCATGACCTTCGGCACCACATTCCGGACATACTTGTGTGGAGATGGGTTTCTCAGCGCGAGATAGTTCTACTGTGACCAGTCCGGTCGGAACTACGATGATGCTGTAACCCAGTATCATGACGATGGCTGAGATGGCTTGACCAATACTCGTTTGCGGAGTGATATCACCGTAACCGACGGTGGTAAATGTAATGATCGCCCAGTATACGGCCGTTGGAATGCTGGTGAATCCGTTTTCAGGTCCTTCAATGACGTACATGATGGAACCCAGGATGATGAGAATTGTGATGACGGCTAATAGGAAGACAAATATTTTACGCCGACTCGCTTTTATGGCATTCATCAAAAGTTTGGCTTCTGATACATATTGTACAAACTTCATCACCCTGAATATTCGCATGATTCTCAGCAGTCTGACAACTAAAAAATAATGTGTCCCGGGGAAGATCAGGCTGGCATAGGTAGGGATGATTGCCAGCAGATCAATGACTCCATAAAAACTATAAATATAGGTACTGGGATGTCTGACTGAAATAATACGGAACAGGTATTCTATCGTGAAGACGATGGTGAAAAACCATTCCAGATAATACAAAGCCGATTTGTGCGCAAGTTGAAATTTTGTGATGCTGTCCAGCATCACGACGACAACGCTGAGAAGAATAAAGATGATTAAAACGACATCGAATAATTTACCCCCCGGAGTGTCGGCTTCGAAAATAATCGTGTGAATCGTTTCACGCCAGGAGCTTTTACCTTGTTGTTTAGATTTTTTGTTCATGATGTTGTATTTAGCTTGATTAGATCCCGATTAATACAATGATACTATGGTCGGCTACGTTCATCGTTTCGGCTACTATTTCGGAGTCAGAGAGAAGCTTGAAGTCATGACCTTGCCGTTTGCTCGTATCGATAATAACGTGCCAGTGCATACCCGGATGATAGGGAAGGTGTACGGTCTGCGATTCTGATTCTGAGTTTAGAATAAAAAATAGGTGATAGTTACCTAATGCGGTCACGCTTTCACTTCCATCGAGCTGGTATGCGAATAGTTTGATCGAATCGTCATGCCAGTTGATCGGATTCAGATTTTTATCGAACCATTGAATGTCCGGGATCTGGTCCAGATCTTCGTCTTTCCCGGAGAAGAATATTTCCCGTCGTAAGATGGCATGTTCTTTTCGGAAATCGATTAAATGCTGACAAAACTCGAAAATTTCGGAGTTCTTTTTTCTAAAAGACCAATCGATCCAGTTGATCTCATTGTCCTGGGCGTACGAGTTATTATTCCCTCTTTTTGTCCGGCAAAACTCATCACCCCCGAGAATCATGGGCGTCCCTGATGATAGCAGGAGCAGACAGAGTGCATTCTTGATCATTTTTCTTCTAAGTTTAGTAACGTTCGGATCGTTGCTCGGTCCTTCTACGCCACAGTTCCAGGAATGGTTATGATCTGACCCATCACGATTATCCTCGTGATTCATATCATTATGTTTTTGATTGTAGGAATAGAGGTCGTACAGGGTAAAGCCATCGTGCGCGGTGATAAAATTAATGCTATGATTAGGCCTTCTGCCATCGTCGTTAAACAGGTCAGAGGAGCCCGTCAACCGATAAGCGAGGTCTCGTAGCTGGCCATTTTCGCCGCGGTTGAACAAGCGAACCGTGTCCCTGAATTTATCGTTCCACTCGCACCAACCGATCGGAAAGTTGCCTAACTCGTAAGTGACCATGTCCCATGGCTCAGCAATCAATTTTATTCCGGATAAAACAGGATCTCTGCTGATTTCATTGAAAAACGGAGCATCCTTGCTGAATTTCCCTTTGTGCCGGCCGAGAACTGTCGCCAGATCAAAGCGAAAACCGTCCACATGCATCTCCTTCACCCAGTAGCGCAATGAATCCAGGACCAGCGTTCGCACCATCTTGTTATCGATATTGACTGTATTGCCGCAACCGGTGTCATTGACATAATAGCGATAAGGTTCTTTTTCGTCGCCGCGCAGTAGGTAGTAGCTCTGATTATCGATTCCACGAAAACAGAGCGTGGGTCCTAGTTCATTGCCTTCTCCGCTGTGGTTGTATACTACATCGAGGATGATCTCGATGCCTGCCTTATGAAGTTCTCGAACGAGCGTCTTGAATTCATTGACCTGACACCCTGGATGAGATTTTGTACTATAGCTCCACTCGGGTGAAAAGTAGGCGATCGAATTATAGCCCCAATATTCAGTTAGCCCCTTCTCCCGCAAAAATCTCCGAATATAAAAATCGTGAACAGGAAGTAATTCCACTGCATTCACGCCGAGTTCGATGAGATAGGGTATCTTTTTAATGAAACCGGTATAGGTGCCTGGATGTCGCACATGCGATGACGCATGGGCCGTGAACCCTTTGAGATGCGTTTCGTAAACGATGAGACGATCCAGCGGTATACGCGGATGTCTGTCGCTCTGCCAATCGAATGAATCGTCAACGACTACCGATTTAGGAACGATATCAGAGTCGTCCAGACTACTCTTAATCAGCTCTTTTTTGCCCTTTCGGGGATCGAAAGGGACTAACAAATGTTCTTCTTTGCCATGTTTCCCGGTCAATGCTTTCGCATAAGGATCGATTAACAACTTATTTTCATTAAATCGAAAACCTTGTTGCGGTTCGTATCTGCCCACGGCCTTATAGGCATAGAGTTGACCTGCCCCGATACCAGTGACTTCAGCGTGCCAGATGTGAAGTCTCGTCTTTTTCAGTTGGATGATATCCGTAGGAATGCGATCGTTCGATTTATCAAACAGCAATAGAAATATTTGATCCGCGTATTTGGAGTAGACTGCAAAGTTGACACCTTTTTTTGTGAGAGAGGCCCCTAAGGGAGAAGGCGTTCCGGAGCTTATTCCTTTGGATGTGGAGTGGCGTAGTTCGTAATCCATAGATTGAAGAGGCACGATGAGGTACCTTATATTATGTGTCAATTATGGTAATAATATAACGATAACAGATTTCATAGTCAATGATAAAATTCACCTTACCATCGTCTAACCCGCGATATCGATTGTGATAAACGGATCCAATGATCTCTGAGCCCGATGATCATTGGATCCGGGAAATATCAGATGCTGCTTAAAAATGTCTTTTTCTGTATTCTGACCAAATTCAATAACTTGAATTGTGTCATTAAATGGTTACGCTTTCCACAATCCGTGTATGTTGCAATATTCTCTGGCACTGACTTCCTTGGCACGAACTGGGAACGTAACCTGAGGATTCTGGCCTGGTTTCAGATAGTGGCGGTAAATTTTACCATCAGCAAACAGTTCAATAAATTGTATGTAATGTTTTTCCTCCATCGGGTGGGCCACGCTGCCTACTTTTACGGTGATTGAATCGTCGCTTTTTTCGATGACGGGTACATGTTTTTCCGTTGCCGCATCGACCGTGTTTTCTGTCAGAAGTTTCATCGGTTCGCCGCAGCAGACCAATTGACCCTTACCGGCTATCAGGACTTCGACGATATTGCCGCAAATGTCACACTTGTAAATTTGATTCACTTCAGTCATTATATAACTCCTTTTCATCCATTTTAATCGTGCACCTCACGATGTACGACATATACTATATTTTACATAAATTATCATAGATGATTGTACAATGGTCAAACCTCCTATTGATCAGGCACAGGGTTGATACGCTTTTGCAAATATGGGATTCCTGTAATCTTAGAATTTTATGAACCTTGACTTCGGTACATTGCAAACCGGACATTTTTCCGGAGGATCACCGATGCAGGTGTATCCACATACAGGGCATATGTAAACATCGGATATATCGATGTCTTTATTTCTTTCAACCTCTTTTTTCGCGTCGCTATACATTTGCGCATGAATTTTCTCAGCCTCGATCGCATAAAGGATCGATTTTTCAGCATTTTTTTCGCCCTGCAAGGTGGCTATCGCGTCGTAAGCAGGATACATTTCTTCGACTTCGAACGTCTCACCGTCGATACCCGTTTGCAGATTGTCCACCGTTTTTTTAATATATCCCAGAGTTCGTGCGTGATTTGTCGCATGTACCTGCTCTGCGTAAGCGATGGCTCGCCATAATCGTGCCAGATTCGGGTAACCTTCTTTCTCGGCGATATCGCTGAATATGATGTACTTCATATGTGCCATCGATTCACCCGCGAACGCATCCTTCAGTGCATTTTCCGTCATTTTCTTCATGATTGATTCTCCTGAATACTATGTTTGAAGATCCGATTGCTGTCAATTTAAATGTTCACATCGTGGTGACGGGTAACATTATTCTTTGGATGGCTTGAATGAACGCTGCGCTAACTCGCGATCCATCATGAAAATCCCGTTTCCTCTGTCGCCGACCATTTGTATTTTCTTTAATAAGCCGAGCATGTTGGCTTCTTCCTCTACCTGCTCATCGATATACCATTTGAGAAGACTTTGTGTCGCGTAATCATGTTCTTCTATGGCAAGATCCATGAGATCATTGATCATACTCGTAACAAGCTGCTCATGCTTCAGAGCTAATTGAAACACTTCTTCCAGCGATTTGAAATCAGTTTTCGGTTGATCAAGGCCGTATATAACCACATCAGAACCCTGCTCGACGAGATAGTGAAAGAATTTCATGGCATGGAATCTCTCTTCCTGCTCCTGGACCATGAAGAAATTCGAGAAACCCTCCAGGTCGATCGAAGCACAGTACGCTGCCATCGACAGATAGTAATGCCCTGAATACAATTCATTCTTAATCTGCTGATTGATTTTGTCCATCATTTTTTTTGATAACATAGATACCTCACGAAATTTAGTGTTTATTAACTTATTAATTACGATTATTTTAGTCGAAACTTAATAATGCTGAATAGAGGATTGTAATCATTTCAATTTAGTATACAATATAGATGAACGCCTGTACAAAGTCAAGGATTTTTTAGAAATTTTTTTGCGATTTGTGCTCTATTTTATTGATCTAAGCTAAGTACCTCGACGAGCTCTTCAGGTTCGAGACGGAACGGGCTTCCCTTACCTTCGAAAAATCCATGTTCTCTGATCAGATGAACGTTGAGCTGCGTATAGCGAATCGATTTGTTGAGTTTATTATTGCGCAGTTCGATAAAGATCTTATGATGCAACCGGGGCTCTCCGAATGGGCAGGGTAGCATCCCACGGCTCCAGATAACCTGGATGGTGTACTCGTTCCAATCGACTATGTTCTCGATCGCCTCTTTCCCTAAATCGATGAAAAATTGCATTCTTGCGGCGAGTTCACCGCTGCTGATGCCCAGCTTTTCAAGCGTCATGGCATCGTGTTGAATGATATCGTGTACATGTCGGACGTCATCTCCCATGAAGCCGTCTTTTGTAATGGCGCCTAGTTTGAAATTTTTTTCTATGATTTGCTCTTTCGGAGTTAATTTCATGTCGCTGCTCCATAAAAAGGTTGACGATCTGATTAATTTTATGCGAACGGGTCATTAAAAATTCTGTCCCTTGTTATCCCATGTTTCACGAACACGTTAATGCAGGCGTTGATCATGCCGGGACTGCCGCACAGATAGGCCTGCGATGTGGCGTTGTCTGAGCGGGACAGGTATCGATCGAGCGGTTCAGTGATTAGACCGGTCTCTCCATCCCAGTTATCCTCTGGTTCAGGAGCTGAGAGAGCGGGAATAAAGGTAAAATTTCCGATCTCGTTTTCCAGGTTCCTCATCTCGTCGATGTAAAACAGGTCCTTCTTGCGAACGGCACCGAAGAAATAGGTCACCTTGCGCTCAATATCTTCTTTGCTTATCTTTTCGAGAAGGGATACTATAGGCGCCATACCTGATCCGCCTGCGACCATGATGATCTCACCCTCCCCGTCGCGGAGGTAGAAATCGCCCATAGGGCCGATGATTTTCACCCTTTCATTTTCATTGAGGTAGTTATGAACCCATGTCGTGCAGATGCCTTCAGGAACGAGTCGGATCATCAGGTCGACATGATCATGCTCGTGGCTGGCAGATGCAACTGAATAGGCTCTGGACACTGATTCTTTGACGCCAGCATACGGAGCCGTTATCAATTGCACATACTGACCTGCTTTAAAGAATATTTCATAAGGCTCGATCAATTGCAGGCGTACTAACTTAATATCATGGGTCAGGTCTTGTATGAGTGTTACTCTGGTTTCGAATTCTTTGATATTGAATAATTCTTCGGGGATTTCAATAAGCATATCTTGTTTTACTTTTACCTGGCAGGCGAGTCGTATCTGGTTTTCTATCTCCTGTTTATTTAACAAGGGCTCTTCTGTCGGCAACAGGGGGCCAACCCCATCGATGACTTTACATTTGCAATAGGCGCATGTGCCTCTGCCGCCACAGGCGGACGGTAGAAATATTTTCTGTGAATTAAGGGTTGAAAGCAACGTGGAGCCGCCCTTGACAATGAGGTCTTTCTGATTATTGATAGTGATCTTGCATTCACCGTAGTTGGCGAGATATCGTTCGGCGATTACGAGTATGATTGCAAGGAGACCACTGATGCCCGCCATCGAGAGAGTCGCGATCAAAATTTTAGTAATCATTCGTTAATCCTGTCTCACTTCGTTATTGAATTTGTACGATACCTGAGAAACCGATGAAAGCCATAGCCATAATTCCGGAGATAATCAGTGCGATCCCGGGGCCGCGCAAGGCGGGCGGAATTTTCTGTTCATTCAAGCGTGCCCTGATGCCGGCCATGGCCAGAATGGCAAGCATCCATCCGATTCCGCTCCCTGCACCAAAAAGCACGCTTTGGATGAACGTGTATTTCCGAATGACCATAAACAGGGAAACTCCTAAAATGGCGCAATTCACGGTGATCAATGGAAGAAATATTCCCAGATTAATGTACAGGGTCTCGGAAATGCGCTCGATAATCATTTCCAGCAGCTGTACCACCGATGCGATGACGATAATGAATGCGATGTAGCGTAAATACTCTATATTTAAAGGCTCTAAAATATAATAGTAAACGATGTAATTCAATGCGGACGTAATCGTCAGCACAAATACGACCGCGAGTCCCAATCCTAACGATGTTTTCACTTGTTTTGATACGGATAGGAACGAGCACATCCCAAGGAAATAGACCAGCAGTATGTTTCCGGTAAATATCGAAGCAAAAAATATGACCCAGGGTGATAAACCTTCCATGGATGGAATCTCCTATTTTTGAGGATGAGTAATTTTTGTCATAGAGATCGAGTTAGCTATCCAGATAAATAAAGCCAGCATGAAAAAACCTCCCGGCGCCATGATCATAAACGACCATTGGATCCAGCCCTCGCTCACACCGATGCTATGCATTAATGGATTCATGACCTGGTAACCAAGGACGGTACCAAATCCCAGCAGCTCTCTAAAAAATGAGATGACCAATAATACATACATATAACCCACCCCCGACATGATGCCGTCCAGGAACGCGAGTGAAGGTTTATTGGACGAGGCGAACGCTTCCAACCTCCCCATGATGATGCAGTTCGTGATGATCAAGCCGACGTACGGGCCCAATGCCTTGCTGATATCAGGAACATACGCTTTTAATACGATATCGACGATGACGACGAAGCTGGCGATAACCAACGTCTGAACCATCATCCGAACACGTTGCGGGATAATATTTCTCATCAGAGATATCGTCAACGAAGAGAACGCCGTCACAAAGGTCAGTCCCAGCCCCATTATCAATGTGTTTAAAAAAATGTTCGTTACCGCGAGCGTGGAGCAGATTCCCAGTATCTGAATGGTAACGGGATTGTTTTTCCAGAGATCGTCTTTTATGACGTCGAGTGGTTTGCTGGTTGCCATAAGTTCCTCATTTAGTTATAGCAGTATTTTTAAATGTTCAATTCATTAATCGGTCGCGATTTGCTTTGATGACATCGATATAAAATTTCAGATCTGTATTGACCATCTTTAACACACCTTCGACGGTTTGTGTGGCACCGGTGATCGCCTGCAGTGAATTGGTCGATTCGTCAACGTTGGTCGCTTGCTTCTGCTTGACCATCACGATAGGTTTGGTGTTTGTCTCACTTTGGTGGAACCCTTTAAGATCGAGATTTCTAAAGTAATATTTATATTCTTCTTCCAGGATCCGGGCACCCAGACCTGGTGTCTCTACCTGTTCGGTAAAATCGATGCCGATCATCGTTTTCAGATCGGCCGAGATCACACCAAAGGCAGTGATCGTACCCCAGAGGCCCTTGCCCTTCATGGGGAATCCAAAGGCCAGAACTGAATCATCATCTGATTTATGGACATAAAGCTCTACGGAATCAACGATCGACAGGTAGCTATCTCTTAATAATTGCTGCTGTTGCTCGTTTACGGCGACGGTCACCATCTCCAATTGGGTGTTTATTTTGGGGAGCACCTCTTCATCACGCCATGGCATATTGCTGGTGGTCGTGGTGAGGGTCATATCCGATTGTTGGAAGTTTTCCGGGAATAAGTTGAACGCGTATAGAATTGACTTTGAACGCTCGATCTCCATGTTTTTTGTGATCTGCTCTTTGGTTATTTCATTGATTGAGGCGAGAGCGGAAATGAAAATCACCGTGATGATAACCATGAAGCTGACTGTTTTTATGCTCGTTTTCACGCCGCTTTTCTCCTTTGCTGATAATTTTTAACCGCGTAATCGATTATCGGAGCGAACATGTTGCCCAGCAGAATAGCGAACATTACACCACCGGCAAATAGCGAGAATGATTTGATGATAATCGCTAATATGGCGACCATCGCACCGAAAATCCATCGTCCCGCGTTTGTGCGCGCGGAGCTAACCGGGTCGGTGACCATGAAGAAGCCTCCTAAAAAGGCAGAGCCTGCCAGGATCGAGAATAGAGCGTCCGGTGTTTTCTCGGGAATGATCAGATGGAGTACCGTCATGAAAACAACGAATGTCGCAAAGAAACTGACCACTAATCTCCAATTAGCAACTTTTTTGAATACGATGTAAAGACCTCCTATCAGGAGTAACAAGGCCGAGGTCTCACCGATCGAGCCTCCTCCGATGAGAGTGATCTCGCCTAATTTCTCATACTGGCCATTGATGTTGCCCAGGAACAGTTGCAGATAGCCGGGTAACGTTGCTGCACCGTCCTTGAACGCGATGTTCGGAGTAGCCGATGTGACGGCCGAGAGGTAATTGTTACCGGCGAAGAACCGCCACATGGCAAAACCACCGGGGAAATCAGAAAAATTGGCGGCAGGAATCCACTGGTTCGTCATGTGAAGAGGAAACGTGATGTATAGAAAAGCGCGACAAACGAGGGCCGGATTAAAGACATTCATGCCAAAGCCACCGAACGCCATCTTGCTGAAGCTTACTCCGAAGACAGCGCCAAGAATGACCATATAGAAGGGTATGGTCGGCGGTAAAGTCATGGCGAACAGAATTGCAGTCACGACGATCGCTTCAGTGACTTTAGCCTGTCCTTTGCGCAAGAACAACCATTCGGTTACTGTACAGGTTATCACCGATACTAAAATGACTGCCAGTACCCTCCATCCGAAGAAATAGATACTGCCAATGATCGCGGGTGAAAGAGCGTAAACCATGGAGCGCATGATTTTTTGTTTTTGAAATTCTATCAGTGCCATTGAACCGTTCCCATCATGTTTTCTTGTTTTCTGTCAATTCGTATATCGTCCGCTTGAGAATACTGAAACCCGTTACTTCTCTTTTGCCTGCCTTTCAAACTTATTAACCGATTCGAGCAGTTGCCGTTTGATCGGAATTTCGCTGCGCGAAACAGCCTCATTGTCTGACCATGATTTCAGTTTACCATGTACCTTTTGCCTGACGGACTCGTCCGGATAATCTTCAAATCCATTCAAAATGTTAAGGAGGAGTAGCCGCGTCCTGGAATCCTCTGTCCTCGAATATTGGTGAAACACATGGTCGATACACCTGGGATCTTCGAGTTTGGTCAGCAGTTCCGCCAATCCGCGAACGACATAGTCGTCACGGGTATGAAACATCTCCGTAACCTGTGCATAGAAACTACTGTCGAAAATAGAGGCGTATCGTTCTTCATGCGCGAGAATTGTGATGAGTTCAAAATTGGCTAAAATATATGACAGGGTTGCAGTCTGTGATTCATCTCCTTCGATCACCGCGTGCTTAAGTCTCTCGGCCTGGGCGAGCACAATACCTGTATCGGCTTTTGCGATCATGTCGATGATCATGAGCTGGGCGACCGGATTACGGTATTGTTCGAACTGATCGATCAGGTAATTGACCGTATCGACCGTCATCGCCTTGAATGCAGGCTCAGTGTCCTGAGCATATAGATTAGATACGAAGAGGTCTCTCATGTTCAAAGAGGAATTGTTTACTTCGGATTCTGCAACGAAATCCTCTGTACTGGTATATATTTGTGTAAACAACGGATTGACTTCGAGATGAATTTTATCATCAGAACTCAGTTTGCTCAGTTCTTTCGGACTGATGACGATGCCGGTTAGATAGATCTGTCTGCCATCATCCTGATCAAATTTGGTGAAGATGAGCCGTGTTTTTTCTGAGTATTTATTTCGCAGACTCTTGAGGATCCAATCGTAGGTGAATTTATCACCAAGGCCTACGGGTTTCTTGTAGACGAAGAGGCCCTCGCCTGAAAATTCGATGTACGATAATGAATCAGGAATCGCCTCGGAATTGAGGAACGTCACTTCGCCTCGTACCTCAATATATTCATCCGGAAACAGTATAGGCCACAGGAATCGGAACGATGCGATTACAAAATAGGCCACAAACAGTAGAAATACAAATACCTGCACTGCTTTGGGCATGTTGCTGAAATATTTGTTGATAAAATCCGCCAGCCAGGAGATGGGTTGAGGCATGGTAGAATAGGCGCTACTGTTTGTGTTCGAGGTATCCTGGTTCATAGAAACCTCCAAGGTTTAATGTAAAATGCGTTATATGCTTAATGTTCATCATGGTAAAAATATGCTTTAAATTGACTTTAACCAATTTTTTTTGTACATTACATCATTGGTTACTCGATGGAAATTGAACCGTGATATAATAATTTTACGACACGAAAAAATTTAATTAAATTATTTACTAAAATCAAGCAATTTATATATGAGCATGATAAATCCGGCTTAATTCGAAAAGGATATAGCGATGATAAAACGACTCATTAAAAAACGTGTCAGTTCCGTTGGTTTGCCGCCAGGTACGCTGATCCATGTCGGCGATAAAAAAGTTGAACGGGTGGACATTCATGTGATCGATTACGATGAAAACAAGGTCGATGAAATGCATTTTTCTGATCCCGATGACTTAAGCGACATCATCCGGAATAACCATGTTAGCTGGATCAATATCAACGGACTGCATAACATGGACGTCATCGAAAAGATCGGAAACAAATTTAACATCCACCCGCTGGTACTTGAGGATATCCTGAACACAGAACATCGGCCCAAATTTGAAGATTATGAAAATTATTTGTTCATCATTTTAAAAATGCTCTCGTATGATGAGACCAATCAGGAAGTAATCACAGAACAGGTCTCAATTTTTTTGACATCCGGATCGGTGATCACATTTCAGGAAAGGGAAGGAGACGTATTCGAGGGTATTCGTGCACGTATATTTCAGGCAAAGGGACGATTACGAAAGATGGGAGTCGATTTTCTCACCTATGCGCTCATTGATGCGATCATCGAACAATTTTACCTTATCCTGGAAAAGGTGGAGTTGCGACTGGAATCGATTGAAGAAGAATTGATCAAAAATCCGACCAGTGAAACATTACAGGAGATACATCGCCTGCGTCGGGATGTGTTATATTTGCGAAATACAGCCTGGCCGTTAAGAGAGATCACTAATGAATTCATCCGCGACGACTTACCTTTCGTTCAAGAATCGACTAAAATGTATTTACGAGATGTGTACGATCATACCATACAGATTCTGGAGATACTTGACACGATCCGTGACATGATCTCGGGCATGCTCGAAACGTATCTGTCCGGTGTCGGCAATCGCACCAACGAAGTGATGAAAGTCCTGACTATCATCGCTACCATATTCATTCCCCTGACTTTTCTGGCAGGAATCTATGGAATGAATTTCCATTATATGCCAGAACTTGACTGGAAATTGGGTTATCCTGTCGTTTGGTTCATCATGATCGTGATATCCCTGGTAATGATCTGCTTCTTTAAACGGAGAAAATGGTTGTGATCATCGAATGATGTCATTCTAAACCCGATTATTTAGTGAAATGATAAAAAAAATATTTAAAATAATCACTATCATTCTCATCGTCCTTTTCACCGTTGTCCTGGTGTCGTTTATATTGCTTTCAAGCAGGGTGGGTGAGCGATTTGTGCAACGGTTCATAATAACTCAGCTGGAACAGACAACTCACCGTAAGGTGGCCTTGCGTGACCTGAGAACCAATATCGTTTCGAATATCGTGATTAACGATTTCGAGATCGCTGCCAGGGATAGCATTAGCCCGGTCCTGGCTGTCGGACGACTGGGTATCAGGTACAATCTCTTTGCATTGCTGCAAAAACGAATCAGTATCGAGCAATTGGCTATCGATAGCCTGAGAATAAATTTAATTCTTGATAAAGCGGGTCGTTTAGATTTCCCCTTTCTTGATCAGGAATCAGCCGTTGCTGATACAACCGGGGCGAAAGCAGGGCTTCCGCTGAATATTCGCATCGATGAATGCAGTCTGCGTAGAACCTATCTCAGTTATAACGAGACCTTGACTCCTTTGGAGACGACGGTCAGGAATTTAAATTTGGTGACCTCATTTATTGGAGGCAAATTAAACGAGTACATGATCGAATCGGACGAGGTCAGGTTCGATTATCGCGATACGCGACTGCAAGCTAATGAATTGCATCTCCACGGGTTATGGTCAGTGGATCGACTGTCGGTCGACTCGTTGTCGACCATGGTTGAAGGGCTCG
>JAFGOE010000055.1 GCA_016926625.1 Candidatus Zhuqueibacterota bacterium | reverse complement strand
GGTAACCTGGATGTTTCCGGCTCCGTAAGCTATGCTCAAAATCGTTGGGAGAAGATGAATTACGATCAGATCTTCGGTGAATCTGCTAAGGAAGTCGAAGGCAAGGTTGTACCCTATTCACCCGAAATCATGGCCAACGCCGGAATCGGTTACCGGTTCGGAAACTTGAGAATCGGCTTTAGTGGCAATTTCTGGGATGAATATTACGGCAGCTATACCAATGAATATACGACGGCCGCTGGTACCGTTAAAGAAGCAAAACTACCCTATTACCTGACAATCGATGCGAACATCGCCTACGGATTAAACATTGCCGGAGCCGATGTGAACCTGCGACTCGATTTAAATAATTTACTGGACCGCGAAAATTATGCAGCGGCTAATTATGCATCAGATTTCAATCGAAACGATGCTCTATTAGGTAAATATTACATGTATGTTTCTCAGGCTCCGCTGCGTAATGTATTCCTTACGACTGAAATATTTTTCTAAAATGTCAGGAATAATTTCGAAGAGAACTATCGGGTAGTCATTACCTGATATTTAAACTGATTTTACGTGTAAAAAAGCCCTGGCTTATTAAGACCAGGGCTTTTTTGTTCAGGACTCAGCTGCATTCCGCTTAGCTCCGATTGGATGACAGTAACGAGGGATAACACAACAGAGAATATTTTTTCTGATTTACCTCAGCCAAAGCATCTCAATAAATATACACTTCCACCTGAATGTAACACTGGATTTTTACGCGATACGTTCTTCATTAAATTAATTATATATAAAAAAGCCTCTCGGGTTGAGAGGCTTTAAGTCCGATTCTCTTTACGAAAATCAGACACTCCCTGGGAAAGAGGAGTAGGGATAGGGAAAATCTCGGGATAAAAGAATAGAAAAAAAATTACGCAGCAATTTTGTCCTTCTTCAAGAAATCGATGCGTTCTTCGAGGGACTCCTGAATTTCCAACATCTCTTCAGACATTAACACGCGTCCGATCGTGGTTCTGATGTTGTCATAAACATTCGAAATGTTATCTCTAAATTTTAATAGCTGATTGAGATTTGAATAATCATCCCAATAAGAATGCCAATTAGGCGCTTTTCGTTTCATAATATGACCTCCTGATCGAGTGCCAGCATCGACTTAATATCAACATATTAAGCTTTCCTGGATCACATGATGCAGAACATGCCCTTAACTCCACAGCACGCGATGTTCTGTCATCTGATTAACAGAGGAAGGATAAACCAGTAGATCATCCTTCCCGATGCAGATTGCACGGTAAATAGGGTATATAATTACCCTACAATCGATGAATTACGGCTTCAACTTTACCTAGTATTTTAAAATATAAATCGTTTTTATCAATAATTATCGAACTGTAATCCGGATTTTCCGGCTGCAGTTTGATTGCGTTGTCCTCTTCGATAAACCGCTTAACCGTCGCCTCTTCATCCAACAGGGCGACGATGATGTCGTTATTCTTGGGCGTATAAGTCTTATTGACGATGATTAAGTCATCATTAAAAATATTAGCGTCCCGCATACTATCGCCCTTCACCCTGAGCACAAAATCACCAGTTCGTCCGATCATACTCAGATCCAGGGTCACGTATCCCTCAATATTTTCCTCAGCCAATATCGGAGACCCCGCAGCAATAGTTCCCAGTATCGGCAATTGAGCATTGCTCAATTTATGTTCACGATGATCTTTGATCACTTCAATACAACGAGCGCTGCCCCTGTAGTTTCGCCTGATAAAGCCTTTCTTTTCGAGTACCGAAAGTATCCGTTGTACATTATTTACCGATGAGTAGCCGAATAATTCCATGATCTCCCTGATCGTAGGGGGATATCCTCTCTCCTTGATGAACTGTGTTATGCCCTTTAACACGTTCTTCTGTGTTTGAGTCAGTGTATTCTTCATCGATGACGATACTTCAGTTTATATTAATATTTCGATTATACGGGTATTAATGTACCCTAATTATACAAAATATTTTTCTAAAAGTCAAGAAAAATATTGTTAAATTTTTTTCAAATGAACTCACATTTTATTATTACAGTCTTGACAAAGTTGTTAACTGTTTGTATATTAGGTTAAATAAAAATAACCTTTGATTAAGCAATGGAGTTTGTGTGAGCGAGAGTGGATTTGAAGTCATAGAAGTAACAAGCAGAAAAGACCTGCTGCGGTACGTGAAGTTTCCCTGGAAAGTATACGCGAATCAACCAAACTGGATCCCTCCGTTAATCAAAAGTCGCATGAATCGTCTGTCCCCGCAACGTTCCTACTTCTTCAAGCAGGGTGACGCGAATTCGTTCATGGTGATCAAAGACAATGATATTTTGGGGACGATCACACCCTGGATGAATCATCGCTCCAACCGATACAAAAACGAGAAAGCTGCCGGATTTGGATACCTAGAATTTTTCGAAAATTATGAAGCAGCGCGTCTGCTATTCGATAAAGCAGTGGAATGGTCACGCGACCGGGGGGCGACGATTTTGAGGGGACCACTCTTTTTCTCGCCTCAAGATTCACCCGGTGTTTTGATCGAAGGATTCGAATCCTTCCCGCCTCCGCTCGTCTGTTATACTCCACCCTACTATTCAGTTTTCCTGGAACGCTACGGTTTTAAAAAATATCGTGATGCCTTTGCCTATCGGGTTGAATTTTCTCAATTTCAGAATAGCTCCGATCATCTGCCTTCGAAATTATTGAACGTCGCCCGTGCCGCTCAGAAGCGTTATGATGTGACCATTCGAAATTTAAGACTCGATCGCTGGACTGAGGAGTTAGAATCGGCAATGTACATTTTCAATGAAGCCTTAGGCTTTCAACGCGAAGGGGTACCAATGGATGAGGCTGAATTCATGAAACTAGCCTCTGAGCTGAGACAGATCATCGATCCGCGATACGTCTTCATGGCCGAAGTGCACCACCGTCCCATCGGTCTCTACGTCGCGTTCCCCAATTACAACAAACTATTTCAAATATTGAACGGTCATATTCTGCCGTTTAGCTGGATTCACCTGTTGAATCGAAAAAAGTATAGAACGTTTATCAGCACCAAAATATTAGGTGTGCTGGAGGAGTTTCGCAATAAAGGGATTGATGCGCTGTTCTATTTCAAAATCGCCGACACTCTCATGAAACAGGGAGAAACCTGGATCGATTATTCACTGGTTGCGGAAGAAAATAAGATGGCAAACCGGCTCGTGCAACGATTGGGCGGAACAGTTTATAAGATCTGCCGTACCTATAAGTTGGATATCGGTTAGAATAACATTAATCACCATTCAGGATAATATCTCATGAAAAGAGAACAATTACTGTTGCTTTTGTCAACCATCATTTTATTCACATCCTGTTCTTCCGCTGTAAAGTATCAGAGCACCATCTCCATTGAGGAACAAAAGAAGTTGAACATCTTTGATGATGTGCAAAAATCGATCGTTAAAATCACCGCATCTTCCTATTATAAGAATTATTACTATTATTATCCAGAAACTGAAGAGGAAGCGTTATTAAAGGGTAAATTGCTCTACAACACCAACCTCACGACCAATTCAGTAGCCGGAACAGGATTAATTGTTTACCAGGATCACAGGAAACAATACATCATTACGTGCCAGCATGTGTTCGATTTCCAGGACACGATCAAAACATTCTACCTGAATGAACGGGAAGAACCAACAAACCACCTCAAGTCGCTATCGATAAGGGTGGGACAGCAGATTCTCATCTACCATAAAAACGGTCAGAGCACCACGGCGACTGTATTAGCCGAAGATAGCCGAAATGATATCGCATTGATCGAGACCGAGATAAGGGATTTTCAGTTTTCGGAAAAACAATTCTCAGGAATCTATGGTGATGCTGATCGACTACAGTTTGGACAGGAAGTTTATCTGCTCGGTTTCCCGAAAGGATTTTTCATGATAACGCACGGATTGGTGAGTCCGACCCAGTTCAAAAATAAGTACCTGATCGATGCACCGTTTAATCGCGGTTTTTCAGGCGGTGTGGTCATTCGTATGACGACCACTGAACCGTATTTCGAATACGTTGGAATGGCAAACTCGATCTCCTATTCATCTGAATTTGTTCTCAGCCCGGTCGAAGACATGAGAGTCATTGAAAGACATAAATTCATCCCATATAAAGAGGATATCTTCACGAAGGAGATCAAACATCTGAACTACGGCATCACCTACGTCATTAAAAGCGGCATGATCATCGATTTTTTAAAAGAACATGCAAAAGGGGTCGATCTACAAGAAGCCAAAATCGATAGCAAGACTGATGAGGATTGACATAAATCGTATGTCCTCAATTGGTGCCTTGCGAAACCATTTAACATGGTTGTAGTTAAACGCGAGGGATGTATCAAAATTCCAATCTATTAAGATAACACTGGAAAATTTGTAGATCTCGAATAATAAATAACCTTATAAAGTGGTTTCCAGCCCATTTGAACTATTGATGATACAGCCCCCCGTACCGATTCAGATCAAATTCGACCAGGCACACTGAACAAGTCGTTCGAGTATTTTGTGAGATAAATATGGATAAATACATAAACTAAACGAATAATCAATAAACCTACAAATATTAATATATGAAAGGTGAATCACATGAAGGTTGTAATCGTTGGTGGTGTTGCAGGTGGCGCATCAGCCGCCGTAAGGTTAAGACGTTTAGACGAGAAGGCAGAGATCATCCTATTTGAGAAAGGTCAGTATGTGTCGTTCGCGAATTGCGGTCTCCCATACTATATTGGTAACGTGATTCAGGAGCGGGAAAATTTGCTTGTTCAGACTCCCGAAAAATTAAAGGCCAGATTCAATCTGGACGTACGCATCAAATCTGAGGTCACCAAAATTGATCGTGAGAAGAAACAGGTTCATGTCAAGGATTTAACCAATAATAACGTCTACAAGGAAAGCTACGACAAACTTGTCCTTTCACCCGGAGCAGAACCCATCCGGCCGAATCTAAAAAATGTGAATTCCTCTAAGGTCTTTACAATTAGAAACATTCCGGATACAGATGCGGTGAAAAAGTTTCTCGATGAAAAGAGCCCTCGGCACGCGGTTATCGTCGGTGGCGGATACATCGGCCTCGAAATGGCGGAAAACCTCCACCATAGAAATATTCGCATCTCCGTCGTGGAGATGGCCGACCAGGTGATGACGCCCATCGACTTTGAGATGGCCGCGCTGGTTCATCAACACATGAAAGTAAAAAATATCGAATTCTATCTGGGTGACGGTCTCAAGGAGTTTGAAGAAAACGGGGATAAGATCATTTCCGTACTGCAAAGCGGGCGCCGACTCGAAGCTGATCTGGTGATCCTGTCCATCGGTGTAAGACCCGAAGTCCAGCTAGCTAAAGACGCAGAGCTTGAGGTTAAACGAGGCATCATCGTAAACAATCGACTGGAGACGTGCGATCCTGATATTTACGCCATCGGCGATGCCATCGAGGTGAAGGATTTCGTCAACAATGAAAACGCAACGATTCCGTTAGCCGGTCCAGCTAACAAACAGGGACGTATCGTGGCCGATGTGATATGTGGCCGCGATAGCAAATTCAATGGCACTCAGGGAACGTCCATTGTGAAAGTATTCGACTTAACGGTGGCGGCCACGGGCAACAACGAAAAACTGCTCAAGAAATACAATATTCCGTATATCGCGAGCATCATTCACTCGGCGTCTCATGCGGGTTATTTTCCTAACGCGATTCCTATGGCCATCAAAATTCTGTTCTCTCCTGACGGAACACTGCTAGGTGCTCAGATTGTGGGTATCGATGGTGTCGATAAACGGATCGACGTGCTCGCTACGGCTATCCGGCATCATTTGACCGTCTACGATCTTGAAGACCTGGAACTCGCCTATGCTCCTCCCTATTCTTCGGCAAAAGATCCGGTTAATCATGCCGGATACGTCGGTGCAAACATCCTGCGCGGCGATGTTCAGATCGTGCACTGGCATGAAATCGAAGCACTGAAAAAAGAAGGCGCTTTCCTGCTCGATGTTCGAGATGTAGAGGAAAACGCCATCGATACGATCGAAGGCAGCGTAAATATACCGGTCAATCAATTGAGAAGTAACCTGGACAAGTTGCCCAAAGATAAAAAAATAATCATCTATTGTCAGATTGGACTGCGGGGATATATCGCCTGGAGGATATTGCACCAGCACGGATTTAAGAATATCCATAACTTAAGCGGTGGATTCAAGACTTACAATTTTGCGACCATGAAGCAATCCAATGAGGATATCTTCGAGAGAGATTACATCGAGACCAGTGATCTGATCAAATTATCGGTGATCGAGGATCCCAAATTAGCCGCAGAGATGGCCGTAAAAATAGATGCATGCGGTATGCAATGCCCCGGACCGATCATGAAGCTTTCAGATAAGATGAAAGCCATGCAAACGGGTGAGATCGTAGAAATATCTGCTACAGATCCCGGATTCGCCAATGACATCAAGTCGTGGACCAGGAACACCGGCAACAAACTGATCGATGTGAAAAGCGACCAGGGGATTATCAAGGCTCTGATCCAAAAAGGACTACCCAAAGCAGAGACGGCTTATCCATCGGGAACGACGCAGTTACCCGACGATAAGACCATCGTCGTATTCAGCAATGATCTCGACAAGGTGATCGCCGGTTTCATCATCGCCAACGGTGCTCTTTCTATGGGTAAAAAGGTAACCATGTTCTTCACGTTCTGGGGGTTATCTGTTCTGAGGAAGAAAAATCCACCTAGAGTCAAGAAGACGCTCATCGAAAAGAGCTTCAGCAAGATGCTTCCGAAAGGGGTCAGCGATCTGACGCTCTCCAAGATGAACATGGCTGGCATTGGGACGAAAATGATGAAATCGATCATGGAGGCGAAGAATATCAGTAGTGTTGAAAATCTGATCCAGTCTGCGCTCGACAGCGGTGTCAAGATCATCGCCTGCCAGATGTCCATGGATGTCATGGGGATTAAACAAGAAGAGCTGATCGATGGCATCGAAGTCGGCGGCGTCGCTACTTACCTCGATGCATCGGATAGCGCGAATATGAATTTATTCATTTAGTTTATGGTCCGATGAAGAAAAAATCCCGCTCCTCGGAGCGGGATTTTTTTGTTTATCGATATATCCAATCGTTGTACAATCAACATATGCAGCCTATAAATCTGCCGCTGCTACATGATTGACGAGAACATTCTACAGGCACAGTTCAATCGATGACGTCACATCATAAAGAAATTCCTGTACACTGTCGAATTAGAATGCGTAGAACTTCCCCGTCTCCTCCAGTTGAAACGGAAAATCACCCAGTATACGTAATACTTTACGCTCTAATTCCGGAGAGATTTTCTTCACGTAAACTTTTATCGTAAGCTCATCCTCGATCTTACCGATACCAGTGCCTATCACGTCATTGATTCTCAATAAACGACGATTGCTTTTCTGCAAGGCACTGCGAATACTGGTTTCGGTGATTTCGTTCACGCTTCTTTCTCGAACTTTAAGCAAATGTAAGTACCTAAAAATTTTCATCATATTCTTATCTCATACGATCCATCGCCGAGGACACCCCTGAGTCGTATGTAGTGACAGAATTTTTTTTGATAAACGCTTCTCTAACGGCTCTAAATCTTAATCGTAACTTCGTTAGACCATTTGGTGCCATCGAATAGTTTATATGTGTAGGTGCCACGAGCGACTGAATCTGAATAAAATCCATCATTCTCTGTCGTCACAAATTTACTGCCATTTCGATAGACATCGACGCTCGATCCATCGGCGCCAGTCCATGAAAGATCAATATATCGCTGAGTTCTCACCTTTCTTCCGGTCGCCGTCAAAACGATTTCATCACCGGCCGGTGCGGTTACAGTGACGTTTTTCGACGTGGAACCAGTGGCTCCGTCATCATCGGTCACCGTTAGACCCACCGTGTAAGTCCCGGAAGCAGCATAGGTGTGACTCGGGTTTTGCTGCGTCGATGTAGCACCATCGCCGAAGGTCCAACTCCAGCCCACCACGCTTCCATCGCTGTCACTGCTCTGATCCGTGAACGTGGCGGTCAAGTCCGCCGTGGCAAACGAAAAATTAGCCGTCGGTGGAACGTTCGTCGAACCACCGGATCCGTTATCGATTGTCACTCCGAATCGCTGCAATACAGCACCGATGGGATTTGCCAGAGTGCGGGTATCGCTACCGGCGAATAATAAGGCGACCGGATTGTTGCCGCTCTCGGTCACGATAAGAGATCCTGAATCACCTCCGTCGCTGAATGTCCCCGGAGTGATCGCAATTTGATTGACAAAATGAGCCAATTGGGTACATCTAAATCCACGCTGCGCATAGCAGACATCGACGGTGACGTTCAGTTCAGCGACTGTTCCGTGAGTCCAACCCGTGGTGCGGCCATATTTTTGTACTGCCATACCGATGGTAGCCGCGACAGGCGTGGCGCTGGGGACACCATAACCGTCACCAGTCGGTGTCGCGTATCCGACAAGGCTTGTGGACGTGGATGCGATAGCCGCATCGATGTAATTATTGCTGCCACTAAAGGAAATCGTCTGAAAATCGTATAACGTACCGATGGCGTCGGCTGGATTTACACCACCATCGTAAGGTCCGGGCTGCAATTCATTATCCCCGATCGACGCTGCGTTGGAATTGGCATAAACATGATTGTTACTCAACGCAAATACCTGGCCCTGCGCGTTCTTGACGCGACATCCGATCGTGCCGGCGGTGATATCCGGATGTCCCGTAGAAACACCTATGGGGACAGGACGTGCGAATCGGGCGGTGGGATCAGCGTATGCGACGAACATGCCGGTGACCACGACCTCGACAGGTATTCCGTCTAACGTTTCAGGAAGATCGGGAACATCTTCTCGCTCCGTATAAATCTTTATGACCGCAGATCCGTCTCGATTGACACCGGTCGCCGTGCCAACGACGCCGTCTCTTTCCATGAGCCGTCTGGTATGATTGTTCTGAATTCTCATAGCAGCTTGAATCTGATTGTTAGCAGCCCTGGATATGGTTGCATCCGTTTCGATCGGTGCAAAAGAATCAACCTGCGTGCTCGTCTCCCGTTCACAATTTACGAAAACCGTAAAAGCGGACAACAAGACCAGCATTAAAACAGTGACAGTGAGTTGGACGCGACGATTCATTGCAGTCCCTCCTTTAAAAAGTAAAGTTTTAATTTGATTATAAAGATTTAAATATGAAATTATTTTTATAATGTCAAGATATTTTTTCAGGAATTTTGAAGAAAATTAGATGATGGATCGTGTGTTCGAATCGGGTAAAATGCTGGGGCTGTATCAAAAGTTAACTTGTAGCGACGAATTTATTCGTCAAATACTACATATTGTATGTGTTGAATATATTTGCTACTACTCATTGTGTTAAATATGATGTAGTGTGACTTTTGATACAGCCCCACCTTGAGCACTGTCATGGCAGCGACTGTCAAAAATGCCGTCATTGCGAGGATCCCGCAAAGCGGGAGACGAAGCAATCCCATCCGTATATGCACCGGCCTATACCACCGCTCGATCAGGAGATCGCTTCTCCCGCTCCGCGGGATCGCAATGACAGCATTGACTAACTCATTATGTTATCACAGCTCACTTCAAAATCAACATCTTCCTCGTCTGCACGAAGTCGTTTACCCGCATCTGATAGAAATAGACACCGGAGCTCTGCTGGATCCCGTGATCATCTTTACCATCCCATACCGAGGTGTACACCCCTGCGTACTTTCTCTCATTCACCAGCGTACGTACCAGCTGACCAAGCGCGTTATATACTCTAATCGAAACCCTACCGGTCGTGGCGAGCTGATAGCTAATCTGAGTCTCCGGGTTGAACGGATTTGGATGATTCTGCGCCAGATCATATCGCTGCGGCACGATTGTTTCTGCATAAGATGGCTCGACATCCGTTGCCAATCGCTCGACGATGGAGATATCATCAATAAACCAGCCGTCATAATTCGTACCCGCCGTCGGATCAGATTCCAGGCGGAAGCGAAGCATCAGGTGATCTTGACCAAGGAAATTTCTCAATGAATAGTCCATACGCGTCCAGCTTGGTTTGATACCGCTAATATTGCTACCAATCTGTATCCATGTCGCCCCGCTATCCGGACTCATCTCAATGATTCCGGCTACCTTGGCAGGCTGAATGCGATACTTAGTTGCAAAAGATAATCGTGCACTATCGGCATCGGATAGATCGAGAGGCACTTTCAGCTCCAGAATATTATTTGTGCCGGGCTGATAGTTCGTGTAAGGACTATCGCTGATGTAAGTGCCATGCACAGGATCATCGGTCTCGATCCCCCAGCCGTTCTCATCGGTTTCCCACTGATCTAATCCCGTCTCAAAATTTTCCGAGCCGATGATCAGATATTTCATAGAACTGATCGTCTTGTTCGGGATAGCAGCGATGTCGCTGGCTGATATGTAATAAGAAACGGTATCTCCATAGCTAAACTGGCCGTCGATCCCAACTCCGAACTGATCGCTTTCAGAGTCGAACAGCATCTGCAGACTGTCCGATGAATTTTTATACATATAATACGCCATCACTGAATTTTCATCGATACCGGAGTTATCCAGAATTCTGGCCGTGAGGTTAAACGATCCTGCCTTAATGAACGTCTGCGGAAATCCAAAATAGTCGAACACCGGCGCGATAAGATCCTGTCCGACGAAAAAGTTATAGATAACAGGCGGACTGTAATATCCGTTTTCAGTCGTTACAAATATCGAATAGATCATGTCTGTGTCAGCGGCCTGAGCAGGTATGTAACCCTCGTAAATACCATCACCCATATCGGCGAGATCGATCTTGTGTGAGAACGGTAGTTCTCCGTCGTTATCCCATAACAACCGTACGACGCCGATCTCCATCGCCTGTGACGTCACCTTCACTTCGACCCGATAATCGTTAGCAGTATCCTCCGTGTCCTTAAGAGGCGCGTGCACAACCTCAAGTCCGTTTAGCCAATCCAGAACGCGTTGCATGACCTCTATTCGGACGTCGTCTTCGACGATCGCTTCGTAACCGCCGAAGGAGAAATATACTGATCGATAGCTCCCAGCATATCTAACAGCCCCGGAACTTCCGTTCGCATAATCGAATATCGAATGGGCGCCCTTCGCAGGCTCGATCTCATCCGGATATTGATTTTCAGCGTCTCGGCCAGGCTGAAACACAGTAAAACTTAACCCATCGCCGATCGGATCATCGTTGACACCGCTAAGACTCGAAAATTCGGAATCATCGAGTAAATATCGCGCATGCAGGTAATCTTCGAAAAAGGTCTGTGAGAAACCGTCCGTCTCCAGAAACGTCGTTCCCCCCGGATCGCTCATGTCCCAGCCGATATCCTGACCCGACAAAAAGAAATTGCCGCCATTGTCCAGATAATCGGATATCCTGACTATATCAGTGGAATCAAGACTGGGGAACGTCCACTCACACGACCAGATGACGGTGGAGTAACCGTTTAGATTGGGTGGCGTGCCCAGCAGATTGTGATCCCAGTAATCATAGGACAGATTTAAATTTTCCAGCGCTTCGATGTAATATTTTTCGTTATCGAGTTCTTCATCGTCGACAAGCAGAATCGCAGGCGCGATCGAAAACGTGAAATCGAAGTTAATCATATAATCATCGGCCACAACCTCGATCAACCCATTGATGCGATGGGGTAAGGCCAATGAATCAATTCTGATGACAAATGGATCGGACGCATTGTCAACCCGGTTGTGATCGAGATCGCTCAGTCCGGGTATATCACCAAAATCGGATACATTATCGATGATTTCGATTGCCCAATCGTTCAGAACCAACCGTGCCTGAACGTTAGAAGCGTTTCCGAGTGTGTTTTCGAGATTTACGACGATCGATAATTCCTCTCCGATTTCGGCGACCCCGTTTCCGTTACCAGCCTCAGAATCATCGACGATCGTACTGATCAATTTCATACGCGGATTATCAAGAGGCTCCTCGGTTAACGCACGATGAGCGTTTATCCTGCCGGCGCCTAATTTGCCAGCGTAAGCCGGATTCAGCGCATCGATATTATCGGCGGTATTGATGATTTGTTTGATGATATCGACATTCGACCAATCAGGATGATACGATTTGATGAGACCAGCTAAACCAGCGACAATGGGCGCCGACATCGACGTGCCCTGATAGGTGGTATATGGGACAGCGTAGCGAGTGACGACCGTGCTGAATATACCCGGGCGACCAGAATTCTGATCACCACCCGGAGCGGACACCTTAACCCAGTCGCCGTACGACGAATAGCTAGATCTGTAATCACGATCGTCCACGGCAGCGACGCTAAGCGTAAAAGGTCTCAATTCAAGTGGATCTGCTTCCTCGTTATCTGCATTGCCTGCCGATTTGGTAATCACCATGCCGGAGTTGAACGCGTAGCGACCCGCATCGGCTACGGCTTCAGATGAACCGGTACTGATGTTTAGCACATGAGCGCCATTGTTTGCCGCATAGACGACGGCCTGCGCTAACCAGTCCATTCTCAAATAACCACTGATTCTATCCGATGCCTGCCAGCCGCAACGCAACGGCATGATAGTACACCCCCAACCGATCGAGGCAACGCCTTCCTCATTATCGGTGATCGCGGTCGCACAACCGGACACATGCGTGCCATGACCGTCGAAATCCATGGGATCGTTATCAGGCACATCCGGGTCTTCTCCCGGCGCGAAATCGGTTACTCCTTCCACATAATCCCAACCCCGAATATCATCGACAAATCCATTGCCGTCTGTATCGGTTCCATCCAGTACCTCATCTTTATTGACCCAGATATTAGCGGCAAGATCAGGATGAGTCCAATCAACACCCGTATCGATGATAGCGATGATGACCGATGTGTCACCGATGGCGATATCCCACGCCTCGGGTGCCATAATCTGCGGCAAATGTAGCTGCACACCGTAATACTTGTCGTTTGGTATACGTTCCACCTTCTCGATATACACAGGCTCAGCATATTCTATTCCGCTCATACCTCTAAGTTTACTGCAAACCTGTTCCATATCCTGTTCATCCGCCACATTCATTCGATAAATGCGACTCAGGTCGCTGAATTGCTTTTTGGGCGAATCGCTAAATTTAATCTGAGGGAATAATTTTTCTGCCCTTTCAACATGATATTGCGCCATGATGTTGCTGAAAACCACACTGCTTTCGATGTTACCGGACTGCTCTGTAAATTTAATGATAAACATTCCCGGTACATACATTCTTCCCGTTTCAGTGACACCGGTGACCTCGCCGTAGAGCGAACCGATGCCATTGAATCCAACGATACATAACCAGGTAAATAGGAATAACAGTAGCCAATTTTTTTTCATCTTTCCTCCGTTAACAATTTTTTTATTCGAAACTTATAAATAATTGAATTCGATGTCAATCGCAAATCGAATCGTCGACGAATACGAAACACTCTCTCCATAGCAAAACGGCTCAATGGTTCATGTATTCGAAATAGTCGCGACAAAATTCGACGGCCCTTACAGGATAACGACCTATAGCCGTCTCATCGGACATCACTACGCCCGAGAAACCATTCTCTATCAAGTACCCCAGATGAGAGATCTCGGATCGGGACGGATGTGAGTGAGTGACCATGTTTTCGAACACCTGTCCCGCTACCAGCAACGGTTTTTGGACCAGTTCCAGACGCTTGATGAACTCCTTTTCATAATGAAACAGATCGAACAGGCTGGTGTTTACACCGAGATCGCCACGGCATAGCCATAAACTGTCGGCGATTTCGGCGATCTCTCTCAAATTGTCGAACGATTTCAAACGCTCAATCTTCGCCGTGATCGGATGATCCAACGTGCACTCTTTAAATAATTTGACCTCACGAGCGCTCTGTATATACGAAAGCGCATAACCCACATGTTCAAATTCCCGTGTCTGCTCGATGAAGGTGATGTCTTTGGCGAACAACGTTTCGATCTCCCTGTCGTAACCCATCTTGTTAAATCCCTTATAGGAGATCAACTCGCCTCCGGATGTGACTTTAACAACGAACGAGTCCTCATCCGCATCGACCACCATGCCTTGAATCCTTCCATCGTCGAGTGATATGTCATCGCCGACAGTGATCGTCCTGTAAATCTTCGGATGAGGTAATGGAATCCTGTGATCGATTTGACTGTATTGGTTCGCAAAGGTGATCAGTTCATCGGAATGGACGAATGTCATCTGCTGTAACTTACCGATACGCAACTTTGCTCCCTGTAAATCGAGCCACAGAGGTACTACCCTTCCCCATCTGGTTAAAGCCTCATTGATCTTTAATAGCCACCGGGATAACTCTTCGAACGAAATATGCGAACAATTCAAACGAAACGACGTCACCCCGGCCTCTAAAAGCTCGTAGATAAGGTCCTCAACACCTGGACCGAGCGTGGCGACGATTTCACATCGCTTTCCCATATACACTCTTTCAATCATTCGTTAGCTGACATGAAACGAAAAATAATTTTAAATGTACAAATGATATACACAAATAGCAAGAGAAAATTGGCTGGTCATCACCCACTATTTAAAAAAAAGCTTGATTTTTACCTAAAAATATACAAATTAAAAGGATATGTATTATTTAATTAAACGATATCGACTCGGGCTGATCCTCATCCTCCTGAGTATCATGCAGAACCTGTATGCAGGTAGTGACTCCACCTCGTTCCGAATCAGGACGATCCGATACCATGGCAACTCCAGATTTTCGCAACAGGATCTGCAGTCCGCGTTCAGTGAGAATGTATCATCTGCTGTAGACAGCAGCGTGGTCGACAAGCTCATGAGGAATATCCTGCAGCGCTACCGCGAGGACGGAGGTCATTTTACGGCCATCGATTCCTTAATCATCGTGCTTGATGATAAAGCGGCACACTCAGACATTGATGTCTATATCGACGAAGTAAACGCCATTCGACTCGATTCCATCATCATCCATGCAGCCGATGAAAATTTAGCGCGAAGGTTAAATGCAATCCCCGATTACCGGAACCGTGGCGACATGGAGTTGATGGTACTGAACACCATCGATCATGTGTTCGGTTTTCTGGAAGACAACGGATACCCTCATGCGCGTATCGATATCGACAGCCTCGTGATGCATGATCATATTAACATTAAGGCGTATTTGAGCGTGGACCCGGGTCCCCTGTTCACCATCGATAAAATCAGTGTCAGTGGTAACGAGATCACAAAGGACAAGGTTATCGTTCGTGAATCACGATTAAAGCCGGGCACAATCTACAACCATTCCGAGGTAGAAAAAGTTACGAACCGCATCAAGAAGCTGGGATTTTTCAGCAAAGTGTATGACCCGAAAATATTCATCAATTCTAAAGGAGAAGGCGAACTGGTCCTCTACGTGGAAGAAGGAAACATGAACAGCTTCGACGGGGTGCTGGGCTATAATCCGGGAGGGACGAACGAAAAAGGATTTTTCACGGGACTGGTTGACATCGCACTCGCAAATTTTATGGGCACGGGCCGCCGGGTGGAAGCGTACTGGGAAAAGAAGACACAGAAGACTCAGCAGCTACGGTTTCGCTATCAGGAACCCTGGGTCATGGGATATCCCTTACATATCGGCGGATCCTTCGAACAACTCGTTCAGGACACGACATTTATTCGGCGTAACTGGAAATTCGATTTTCAGGTGCCTCTCTCCGAGACGATCCGGATCTTTGCTGACGTCGGAAACGAATCGATCTCTCCGGACTCACTCGGTTCTGTACTGTGGCAAATTCCAAAGAGCAACAGTCAATTTGCCACGGCCGGCATAGCATTCGATACCAGAGATGACCTCATCAATCCATCGCGCGGCATCTATTATGTCACCGAGGTGGAAGTCGCACGAAAGAAAATTGGCGCGACGGAATACATAGTTAATCCCATTGAACGAGGATCGTTTACCCGCCGTAAAATGAGTATGGATGTCGAATTATTCGTTCCGACGTTCAAGTGGCAGGTCATCAGCCTCGGTTTCCATGGCCAGCAGGTCACGTCCGATGAAGAAACGCTTTCTATCAGCGATATGTTCCGTTTCGGCGGCAGTAATACGCTGCGGGGATTCCGTGAGGACGAATTCATCGGGGAACGGGTGGCCTGGCTGAACACAGAATACCGCTATCTGCTATCAGAACGATCCAGAGCCTTTATATTTTTCGATTCCGGATATTTTTTTAGAAAAGACATAAACAAAGTCGAGAAAGAAGACGTAAAATTTGGCTACGGCTTCGGTATCCGTCTGGATACCAGGCTGGGACTCATGGGACTCGATTACGGCCTGGCGAAGGGGAGGAGCCTATCGAACGGCCTGATTCATGTGCGACTGATCAATGAATTTTAGGCCGTCGCCGCACCTCAGTCGAACTGCAACCCCGCTAGCGCCTATCCCTGGCACCCTGAGTTTCGATTGAGTTGGGGGCTGTATCAAAAGTTAACTTGTAGTGACGAATTTATTCGTCAAATAACACCTATTTTATGCAGAGAATAGATTTGCTACTACTAAGTGTGGTAAATATCATGCAGTAGGACTTTTGATACAGCCCCGAATAATTCGCTATAAAATCGTTTGATCAGGGCTTTTAAGCCCGTCTCATTGCTGATTAATTCCGGCTTCAGCTGAGTAGTCATGAGATTAAATTGAGTTGCCACGAGTTTTAGCTGAATCACCAGGAGTTTCGATTGAGTTGCCACGAGTTTTAACTCGTGGATTTAATTCGATATAAAATCGTTTTATCAGGGCTTTTAAGCCCGTCTCATTGCCGATTAATCCGGATTCGCTGAGTAGTCATGAGATTAAATTGAGTTGCCACGAGCTTCAGCTCGTGGATACAAGATATTTATAATCAATATGTCAGGGCTTTTAAGCCCGTCTCATTGCCGATTGATATAAAGCTATAGTCTTTGCGGCTCGGATTTTGATCAGTATAAATTATAATCACATGACTCAAGCAAATCGATGAGTCGGGCTTAAAAGCCCGGGTTTTTCTTCGCGCTCTTTTTTTCCCACGAGCTGAAGCTCGTGGCAACTCAATAAAGCGTGGACAACTCAGATGAAGCGCGTGGCAACTCAGATAAAGCGCGGACAACTCAGATGAAGCGCGTGGCAACTCAACTGAAGCCCGGGCGACTCAGATGAATTTCGACCAACTAATTGGGAATAAACAGGTTATGAAAATCGAATTCAACAAGATCGATGCCTTCGTCCGCCTTTCTCGGCCCGTTAACGTCCTCATCGGTGGTTTGTCCATCTTTATGGGAGCGTTTATTGCAGGGTCTATAGAGCCGCTGGATCATGTTATTCTGGCGATGATATCCGGCTCGCTCATCGCGGCCGGGGCGAACGCGATCAACGATTTTTTCGATGTGAACATCGACAGAATCAACAAGCCGTATCGTCCGATACCCTCGGGCAGAGTAACGAAACGAGCAGCCTTCTTTTTCGCGCTCGTCTGTTTCGCCATCGGCAGCTGCATCAGCGCGTTCATCAATGCGTACGCCGCGGCAATCGCTCTCTGTGCCTCGGTCATATTATACGCATACAGCGCACGGTTGAAAAGGACTGTCATCTGGGGGAATTTAACCGTGAGCCTTATGACGGCTTTCGCCTTCATCTACGGAGGAATCGCCGTCGATCGATTGAACATCGCCCTGATCCCCGCGATTTTCGCCTTCCTGTTCCATTTGGGTCGCGAGATCATCAAGGACGTGCAGGACATGCACGGGGATGCCAGCGATAACGCCAGAACCCTGCCCCTCGCACACGGGAAGCGCCTCTCGCTACTGCTGGTAACGGTCATCTTTGCGATCCTGATTGTGATAACCTATATCCCCTACCTGCTCGGGATCTTCGGCAATTTCTACCTGTACATCGTTTCTATTGGCGTCAACCCGGTGCTTCTGTATACGATAGGCTCATTCTGGATCGATTCGAAACCCGTAAACCTTGGCCGACTCAGCAACCTGTTAAAAATCGATATGCTGATCGGTCTGATCGCGATATATTTCGGAAGGATTTAATCATGAGAGCCATTGTTCAACGTGTCAGCAAGGCATCTGTTTCGGTGGACGATGAGGTCGTTGCTTCCATCGGTGCCGGTCTAGTCATTTTGCTCGGCGTTAAAGCGGACGACAGCGTCGATGATGCACGATACCTGGCAGAAAAGTGCATCAACCTACGGATATTCTCCGACGAACAGGGGAAATTCAACCTGTCTGCACTCGATGTGAAGGGAGATATTCTGGTCATTTCGCAGTTCACGGTTTACGGCGACACCAGGAAAGGAAGACGTCCCAGTTTCATCGAGGCGGCGACACCTGATATTTCGGAACCGCTGTACGACCAATTCATCGAGTTCGTCGCTGACTCCGGATTAGCCGTGAGGAGCGGTCGATTTGCGGCGCATATGCTGGTTGAGATCTACAACGACGGACCCGTCACGCTCATCGTGGAGAGCAAATAATTATCCTTGCATTTACACGCCATTTTTATTATATTTTAAAATTAAATAAATTGGTTGCGCGACAACGTAGAAAATGAGCCGGTTGACAATGCCTCTGTATGATTACAATTCCCAAAAAATAATCTTAGCATCACAATCACCACGTCGCATCGAACTGCTAAAAAAAATTGTAACCGAATTTAAAGTGCATGCCAGTCATATCGATGAGACGGTGCATATTGACGATCCGGCCTTGTACGTAAGGGATATCTCCAAACAGAAAGTCATGGCCATTGCTAAGCATTATGATGAGGGGATCATCATCGGCGCAGATTCTGTGGTGGTGCTTTTTCATCGAATACTCGGCAAACCCGGAAATCATCAGGAAGCGATCGATATGCTGACTTCTTTAAGCGGAAACACACACGAAGTCTATACAGGATATACCCTTTTGGATAGGCGCAGCGGAGAGCAGATCGTCGATCATGAGATTACGAAGGTCACATTTCGAGCATTGACGCGCGACGAGATCATCAAGTACGTGGAAGTAGCGCAACCTTTCGATAAGGCCGGTGCATATGGAATCCAGGACGAGAGTGCGGTCTTCGTCGAACGGATCGAGGGATGTTTCTACAACGTCATGGGATTGCCTGTCGCTAAGATCTATTCGTCACTGCGTCGCATCGTTGAGGGGAAACACACAGCCTGAAAATCCGGGTTCTATTAAAATAACTTGTTATTGATTCGTTGAGGAGGAGAGGAAAATCGACAATATACAGGAAGAATTGCGTGCGCTCGGATCGGAGGTAAGACAACAGAGGGAGAAATACAAATATAAACTGGAAAATATTGCCAATAAAACGAAGATTCAGATCGACTTCCTGCAAGCGATCGAAGAAGGCCGTTTTGATTTTTTACCCGAATTTTATGTTAGAAATTTTTTCAAACTTTACCTCCGTCGCATCGGCCGAAATACACAGAGATTTCTCGATAGGTACGACGAGATCATGTCTTACCGGAACAAAGAAGAGATCAACACCCGGAAAAGCGGACGTAAGTCGAAATCAGCAGAAGAGAGTAGACGCTCTACTCTCCTCGATCGAGCTAAAAGCTGGAAAAACAAACATTTTATGCTGATCGCTGTTTTCCTGCTGCTAACGCTCATGACCGTGATATACATGGTCAACCATCGAGCCTATAGCGAGAAGGACGCAGTCGCCGGATCGGCTGCCGAAGAACAGACGATCAGTGAAAAGAGACAACCGGTGAGCTACAGTTCATTGTTTACAGCGCAGAGCGACTTGCAACTAGAGCTATTTGCCAGGGAGCAAACATGGCTGCAGTTATCCATCGATGATAGCGCGACTACCGAGTATATGTTCAAGGCTCAAACTCGTGCGACCTGGAACGCACAGGAGAAGTTTCTAATGCGAGTCGGTAACGCCGGCGGTGTGACACTGGTGCTCAACGATAAGGATCTCGGTATACTCGGAAATCCGATGGAGGTCAAAGACGTCCTGATCACCAAATCAGGTATCGAGGAAATTCACAGGAGATGATATTCAGATGAACAGATTAACAGCACTTATATTCGTTATTCTGACGATCTTGCTGCCTTTCGGTAACAGTTGTCAGAAAGCGGAAAAGACAGAGGACATGGCCAGAGGGTGGGTAACCGCAAAAGATCTGCAGTCATATTTCGCCACATGGGACGCGGAGACATCTGACTATGAAGTGAACCCCTACTTTGCGGAGAAGCTCGATTCACTCGATGCCTCATTCACCCTCCGTGTTTTCCTGGGTACATGGTGCCCTGATTCTGAACGCGAGCTGCCGCGGTTTATGAAAATCATGCACACCCTGGAAAAAACGAAATTCAACGTCTTTTTCTACGGTCTCGACCGAAAACAGGCCGATAAATCGGGGATGCGTGAAAAATTTGATATTCAATTAGTCCCGACGTTCATCGTCTATAAGGACGATACGGAGATTGGCCGCATCGTCGAATCGCCGGAATTTAGTCTGGAAGAGGACTTGTTCATGATCTGTTCGCGGGCGAAATAACAGATCCGGCGACACGTTTTCGCCTTAATCAGATTCGTTCCAAATCAGTTTGCGCCGTGGTTTAATGATGCGAGCGGATGAAGCCCTGCAAAGACACGGATTGAAAAAGAACTGGATACAGAGATGAACCTCGTGCGACGGGCGCGGCGATCGCTGAATCGATAAAATTGGGTAACACCCTTCATTCGGAGACACGTTGATGTTATCAATCGATAGAGTAAAACATATTCATCTGATAGCGATTTGCGGGACAGCCATGGGCTCGCTGGCAGCGATGCTGAAATCGAAAGGGTATACGGTCACGGGTTCCGATGAGAACGTATATCCGCCCATGAGCACATTTCTGGAAGACCAGGGCATCGACATCCGGACCGGCTATGCGGAGGAGCATTTGAAACCCGCACCGGATCTCGTTATCATCGGCAACGCGATGTCGCGCGGAAATCCGGAGGTCGAATACGTGCTCGAGCATAAAATCCCGTATACGTCATTGGCAGCAGCGTTGAAAGATTTCTTTATCGCTGGCAAACATTCCATCGTCGTCACCGGTACACACGGGAAAACGACCACCTCATCGCTCATATCGTGGTCGATGGAAGTGAACCAGAAGAAACCGAGTTTCATGATCGGCGGTATCCCGCTCAATTTCAATCAAGGGTTCAAGCTCGATACGGGTTCGATGTTTATCGTTGAAGGGGACGAGTACGATACCGCGTTTTTCGACAAGGCAGCTAAATTTTTTCATTACCTGCCCGACATCGTCATCCTCAACAATATCGAATTCGATCATGCGGATATCTACGAGAGCCTGGACCAGATCATTCTGGCCTTCAGGCGACTCGTGAACCTGATTCCCAGGAACGGTCTGCTGCTGGCGTGCATCGATGATGTCAAGGTGAAGGAACTGATACGATACGCCTTCTCACCCGTGGAGACATTTGGACTCAATCCTGAGGCGACCTGGTGCGCTAAAGATATCGTATATCATCCGGATAATACGGTGTTCGATGTGCATTATCAGGGACATTTCTATGCCAGGTTCAGTATTCCGCTGTCTGGTGATCATAACGTCCGAAACGCGCTGGCTACTATCGGGACATGCCATTTTCACAAGATCGAGCCAGCCGGTATACAAGCGGCGTTTTCTACATTTAAGAACGTAAAGAAAAGGATGGAAATTAAGGCCAATATTAACGACATCATCGTGTACGATGATTTTGCACACCATCCGACAGAGGTACAAACAACGATCGAGGGTTTGAGGCGGCAGTACCCGGACAGAATCATATGGGCCATCTTCGAGCCGAGGACATCGACGGCGAAACGGAAGATGATGGAAGAACCCTATTCCAGAGCCTTCGATGCCGCCGATCATGTTCTGATCGCACCGATTCATCTTCCTAAAAAAGTATCTGCGGATGAATTGATCTCTGTGGAACATTTGATCGGTCAAATTCGATTAAGAAATAAAAATGCGTATCATTTTAACTCGGTTGATGAAATTGTCGATTATACCGTCACCAAGGTAAATCCTGGCGATCTCATTCTAATTATGAGCAATGGCGCGTTTAATGGAATACATAATACGATAATTGAAAAGCTAACGGTTAAGTATCATGATGAGAAATAAAAAGTCATACGGCGATAAACGACAATCCCGTCATTTCCAAGACGAGCATTCGGACATCGATCAGATCATTGCCGAAATTCAAAACAAGCTGAGCGACTCGACCACGGCCATCGATTTACCCAATCTGAACGCGTTCGAACGTAAACGAGTCCATAGCTATTTTGATAACGATGTCGATTTCCAGACGAAAACCTATCGAATCGATAATGAGTATATTCTTAAGATTTATCCGATCGGAAACCTGAAGCGAATGGCTGATAAGATGGCGCGACAGGTACTGGAAAGCGGTGAGTCGATATTTCTGTCCAATCTGGGTAATTACGAACGATTTATCATCCACGATCACCTTAAATCATTCGAGGGCATCGAGACCATCAGCACCGGTGAAGGCGACCAGCGGGTGCTGGAGATTAAGCGGAAACAATTCGGACGCTCGCTTCGACGTATCATTAAAAAGATTAAGCTGATCTAGAACAACACGGTGGTCAATTTCACAGAAAGCGGTTTTTCCTTTTTTTTAACGGACAGCATGTGGATTGTAGAATAAGCATACGATATTCCACTCACTGCATGCTTTGCGCTGCAGTCATCCCGTTGAATAATCTGTTGATATCTGCATCCCCCTACGATCCGGATTAAAAGATGTACTTCTGCAGATCAAAATCCGGATCTTTCGTCATCATGTCGTGAATCGTATCGAGAGGCACGTCTAACACCTTCAATCCATTCAATTCATATCCGGCATGCATGAGCTCGCGACGAATGTAGAGATAAGCAAAATACAGCGAGAGCAGAACACTGGTCGGCAACTTCTTCAATTCCTCGATCATCTCCTCAGTCTCTATCGTTACAACGTTGTGCCGATGAGCCGTCTGATAATCAATCTGATAAAGCAGATCCTTGATCACCTCAGTCTGAAAATTAAAGTCCTCTCCCACGGGAACACAATCCTTGATGCGAACCTTTCTCTTCATTCATTGACTCTTTCTTTTAAAATTAAGTTAAATGATTTTATAACATTTATTTAGTAATTATTAACTTTCTTTGTTATTGATAATATTC
>JAFGOE010000054.1 GCA_016926625.1 Candidatus Zhuqueibacterota bacterium | reverse complement strand
TT
Source organism: Candidatus Zhuqueibacterota bacterium (assembly GCA_016926625.1). GTDB lineage: Bacteria > Zhuqueibacterota > Zhuqueibacteria > Thermofontimicrobiales > Thiofontviventaceae > Thiofontadaptatus. The sequence continues at coordinate 29,845 of JAFGOE010000054.1, read as the reverse complement.
CCTCCTATTGATATGAATGATTAAGTAATCAATAGGAATATAAGCATTTTATTAATTATTTACCCACACAATATTGAAGAGAACCACTTAAATTAAATCCGTTGCTTAAAGTAAAACTAAAACGGACGCTAATATGAAAATAGTGGTCTAAGTGTCGTCTAATCGAGTTGACTATTTAATTACTGGAGATACAATTTTGAACACCTATTCAATCTCCTCGTTGGTTTAAACTTCGTTGTCCTATCTTACCCGAAAGAGAACCGTGTGATAACGGCAAAAAATCGTTTAAATTATCTCTATTCTTCTATTACAATATAAATATGTTGCGCGGCAATTGCTCCAAAACAGCCCATTACCGGATTTCCATTTTCATCACGAAGATCTAAGCGTTGAGGATCGTTCAACGGTAATCGCGAAAAATATAACGTTCACATCTTGTTATTATCTGCTTAAATACCCCCCTGCATATCCAGCACCAATCAATACCAGAATCATAATGATCGAAGTGAGATCAAAACCAGTTGAGAAGAAAAATAACATGCTGATTAAAACCGGAAACACTGCAGCCAACAAACCGTTAATGATTCTTTTGTCTCCTGTCGATTTTGCCACAGTTCTTGCCCTCCAAAACACCAATAACGCAGTGAAGACAATAAAACCAATGGTCAACCAAAGATTATTTTGGTACAAAGTAGAAATTGTCTGACTAATTTGTTCACTGACCGCCGAGGGATCAGCAGATTTTGGACCTAATTCAAAGCCCATTTTAAAAGCCACGATCAATCCCGGAATCATATAAATGATGAAACCAAGAATCCAGGCAAAGATGCCATTTAGTAAAGCCTTAATCCATAAGATATCATTTTTTTCATCTTTAATTGACATTATCAATTTCCTCCAAATTAGGTTGAAAAGCTCTTTAATAACCGTCAGACTTAGACATACCAGTTTATTTCCAATTTACAACAATACTTGATCGAGTTTGCCGGAAACCATTTGAATCATTTACTAATTTATAAAACTTCTCTACGCAGTTGTCTCGATTTCATACCAATTGATCTTTCGTGTAATATACATAACGATGGTAAGTATAACTAATAGCCCGATACTGCCCATGATAAGCGCATAATCCTCAAGTTGAAGAACGATGAACAGATAGGAATAGAGGATAGTCAACAGTCCAAAGATCCACAACGCAAATTTTGAATTAGAGAGTATCGCTTTCGCATATCCGGCGATGATGAGGATAATAGAAGCTGCGGAAATTATGTATGCGTAATTAAAATGTATGTATTCGGAGAGCGACAAAACTAAAGTATAAAAAATCAGGATGGCCATTCCAATGAAAATATATTGTAGCGGATGAATTTTTTGTTTGTTAAGTATCTCGGAGAAGAAAAAGGCTGCAAATGTGAAGATGAGGAACATAATCGAATATTTGGCGAGCCTCATCGATTTTTGGTAAATATCTGCCGTCAGTATGAGCTTCACGCCGAAAGCTGAAGGAACGACGTTGTATTGAGCATCTTCCCAGAATTGCGGATAATTCCGATTTAGATGCAATATCCTCCAATTGGCAGAGAATCCATCTTTTCCCACCTCATGGTCGACCGGCAGGAATGCTCCATTGAAGCTCGGTGAAGACCAGCTTGAATTAATTGCAACGTGATTCGATTCACCGACGGGTGTGAAATTGATCTGCTCGCTTCCGTTCAGGTTCAGCTCAAAAGAAAAATCGTTGTCATCGTTCGACATTAAGGTTTTAATTTGTGTACTTACTCCGGCTGCAGCCAAATCAGTCGTTGTCAGACCCGGATTAGCATCATAAATTGACTCATTAAAGGAGAAGATGATTTTATCCTGAATCCCTCGCATATCTGTAATTCCAAGTGAGAGGCTGGCCTTGTCCCACAGGATGTCATTCGAATTTATATTCAGTTGACTCGGTGATGGTAGTTTGAAGTTCCCGGTGAACTTGAGCTTTGTGTTATAAAGGACAGCTTCGAACAGGCTCCTATAGCGTATTTCAGGCTTTATCTCGCCGGAGATATCCATCGTTTCAGGCAAAATATGCAGATAGTTTACATTAAATTTCGTCTTTCCATCCGTATCATTAAAAAAAGTCTTAAAAGGAACGGTGATAAAAGGCCCGGTTATGGTCTGGGAATCTCCCCATTTTTGGCTTATCTCGCTCACTACTGAATCGCGTCGCGACTGTCTCTCGTGTATTAAATGTTGGATCATTGTGGCCGGGATAAGTAATAACAAAATTAAAATCCCGATTGAAAATATCTTTAGCGTAATAGATCTTTTCATATAATCTGTTGTCTTTTTTACAATATCTTGATTCGTTGTCATTGTTCTACCTTTCACGCACATGATTAGCATTACCTGTAGGCCCCAAAAATTTCGAATAGCCAGATGGATGAATGACCTACAAAATTTGTTCTAAATCGTTGTAAGAGGCATCAGGTGTGTTTATCGGTTTGTGAATTATGTAGCACAAAGATCTATACTTTGAGGGCCTCTTTTAATTTTTTTTACTTATCAAAATGACTTTAGTTCTGTTATTGACAAATTCTGTCAGAATAACTTTTGTGATCATCGGATGGCGATAAATAACGGAAAATTGAAAAATCAAGAAAATCAGTTAACCATCCAAACGAGGGATACATAATCTGTAAAATTAACGCACCTGTATGATCTTTTTAACCTGAATCATGTCCTCTACCTGAATTCTCACAAAATAAACACCACTGGCCACCGAACTTTGAGATTTGTTTTTACTATCCCAGATTGCTTGATGACTTCCGCGATGACAGATTTTATCAACGACCGTTTCTATCTCTCGTCCCAAGATATCATAAATTTTGATCGTCACATGTGAATTGATGGGAACATCGAATTCAATCATTGTAGATGCATTAAAAGGATTAGGATAATTTTGATATAACTTAATTTCACAGTTATTATCGATTTCTCGACCCATCTTGATCCCTGATATCAGTTCAGGTGCAGCTATTGGATCTGCCCAATCTCCTAGCATTAAGATCTTCTGGTTCGAAATCCGCTTTTTGAATTTACCATATTCAATGGTAAATCCCGCTCCGAAGGTTGCTACTTTTGTCTCTAGTGGTATATCGAAACAATCGATATAGGACCAGTTTGTATTTGTCGATGACATCACCCTGGATTTTGCAATTCCTGGATTAAAACCGATATGAGGATGCAGTACATAATTGATTATGTCGTGTTCGATGGGAAATAGAGGATTGGTCCTAACATGTATATTAAGATAATTCCGACCATCAGGAACTAAATTGGCAGGAATTACTTCAAAACTAATTTCAGGTAACTCTAATTCTTCTTTGGAACAGAGAATCGATATAGTTTCCGATTTTATCATGTCGTTATTTGAATTAAAGAAATTAAAAATCAATTCTACGTCATTAATTTCTTCATCGAGGTTTAAAATTAGTTCATCTGTATAATAGATATCATCAAACGTCCCTGAAATTAACACACTATCATTTTGACTGACTGAGTAGGATTCTACTTCTGACGTGCTGAAAAATTCAATCGGAACACTATTTTGATATATACATCCATTTTTAGGATTTGTGATGATCGCCGTATTGTATGTTTTGAAAGCTTCCCAAACCGGACGAGGCGTGCCATATTTATCTTCTGCACCGGAGAATTCGATTAAACCAAACCATTCTTCAGGATTTGAATCGTGTGAATACTCATTACCAGCCTTCCACCACCCATCATGATACTGGAAAACGCAACCACCCTGCGCACCGGCATCGATCAGTTCACGATACATGAGCAAGTCACCCGCGGTCTGTTGTTCGAGTGAATTACCCCCATAGCCAAATTCTTTGTTCGGGGGACCAGGTGAAACGGATAAGCCATATTCTGTGATGATTAAAGGCATCTGAACCGCCCGATTTTGTTTTAAATAGCGCAGGTAATCAGCATAACCATGTGAACTGGAGATTGTAACCGGATTATAGATATATGCGTTATACGCAGAGAAATCAAACAACTCCATATTGATGTAGTCACCGATGATAGCATTGGAGAAGGAGACAGGAATTCCGGGATGTTTTTCGTGAATCAGATCAACAAGAGATCTCCACAGATCAGCTAACGATTGAGCGCCGACATCATAGATATGCTGCACCTGTGGTTCATTCATAATAAGATATCCAATAATCGATTTTTTGTTAGCAGTATAGTTAAGCACGCTGTTAATGTGGTTACTGGCTGAAGTTAAGAAATTTTGATTATTAAAATCACCGTCAGGTTCGATCCAGATTCCGAACAGGATCTTGAGTCCGGAGTTTTCGATAACTTCTAACTCTTCTTCACTCAAAGCACCCCAGGTTCTTATGGTATTAAAGCCAGCGTCTTTTATACGTTCGAGATCAAATTTTAATAAATCAGCGTCAAACGAATACATCCAGGGTACCTGTCCTGGTCTGGTGTGTGTTTCGTATCCTATTCCTTTAACAAAATATTTTTCCCCATCGATGTAATACCAGCCATCGATAATCTGAACATGTTGGGAGAAACTGATAGAAGAAGATAATAGGATGATGAATATAGATATGAATAAGTTCTTTTGCATCATAAACTCCAGGAACACAGTGTCCTGCATTTCTATTAGCGATTTATTTTAAAACACTTTCTAACAAAATTGGCAATCGAATGCCTATTCGTCAGTCGTTCTTCACCCCTTTAGCCGCTACAAATGCACCTTTCCCAAAGCCCTTCTGAATCAGTTCTTTTTTCTCTCCGGGAATAAGCGTCTGCATATATATCACGTCAACGAAACCAGCAGTCGTTAGATTATGTCCCACTTCCTGAGTGGAAAAGAAGGTAGCTTCTTTGTAAAAGACGCTCTAATTACTCTTGTCGCTAGAATGTTTGCCCAATTCGCCATTAGTTCTCACTCAAACAGCCTCAAATATTCGCCGTACCCCTCCTTTTCCATATCTTCTTTCGGGATGAAGCGGAGGGCGGCGGAATTGATACAGTAGCGTATGCCGGTCGGCGCAGGGCCATCCGGAAACACATGGCCGAGATGGGAGTCGCCGACCTTACTGCGGACCTCCGTGCGGGTCATGAACAGACTACGGTCCACCTTCTTCACGATGTTGTCCTGCTCGATCGGCCTGGTGAAACTGGGCCAGCCGGAGCCGGAATCGTACTTGTCCGTGGAACTAAACAACGGCTCGCCAGTCACCACATCCACATAGATCCCTTCCTTATGATTGTTGTAAAACTCGTTCGCGAACGCTCGCTCTGTTCGGTTCTCCTGGGTGACGTGATACTGTAACGGCGTTAACATCTCTTTGATCTTTTCATTCGAGGGTTTCTGGTACTTTTTCTTCTCTCCTGCCTTCAAGATATCGATTACATCGCCCCAGTGCGTTTTGATGAAACCCTCGCGACCCGAGCCTCGCTTGTACTGATTGTAATGCATCGGGTTCTTCTGATAATAGTCGTGATGATAGTCCTCTGCCTCATAAAATGTTGCTGCAGGCAGAACCTGAGTTGCCACCGGTTTATCGAAGCGACCAGATGAATCCAGTTCACGTTTTGAAGCTTCAGCGATCGACTTCTCATCATCATCATTATAAAAGATGGCCGTTTTGTACTGGGAGCCCCGATCGTAAAACTGTCCCCCCACATCCGTAGGATCGATCTGCGTCCAGAAGACTTCGATTAGCTCCTCATATGATACACGCGTCGGATCATACGTGATCTTCACGGCTTCCACATGCCCGGTCCTTCCGCTAGAGACCTCGGCGTAGGTCGGATTCTCCGTCTTCCCACCGGTGTACCCCGGTATCGCGCTGATCACGCCATCCAGCTTCTCGTAGGGCGGCTCCATGCACCAGAAACATCCACCGGCAAAAATTGCAGTCTTATATATCACATTTTCTTCTTTCATATCGTTATCTCCATAGACGAACGTGCTCATAATCAAAAACACGCTCATTATCATTAATATTATCCTGTAATTCATGTGTTAATCCTATTATTAGTTGTTATTGAAAATATTTTACGACGTGAAAGAATAAAGGTTCAATGTGTTGTATGTAGTACCGACTTCAGTCGGTTAAAGTGCTCATCCGATGCATGGGTCGTATGTAGTTCCGACTTTAGTCGGCTTCAAAACTCATCCGATCGCTTAAATTATGTTATTGAGCGTCATTCAAGTTTAGAGTAATGTTAACATTCATCCTTACTGGAGAAGAGGTTTGTGAACGACTGAAATCGTTACTACATACTGCTCTCGCATAAGATGAGGTCCGTAACCGACTAAAGTCGGTACTACAAACAGTCCTTGCGTAGGATGAGGTTAGTAGCCGGCTGAAGCCGGGACTACAAACATTCTTCGCAAAGGATGAGGACCGTAAACGACTAAAGTCGTTACTACGAAGCCTCAACTCGGAAGAAGGCTGTTTCGTGGGGTTTCAAGCTAATTGCGGAAACCTTTTCGAGCTCTTCGCCGAATACGTTTACCCTTGCGATTCGAAAGCCAGGAAGCATGAACACAGTCGTTTTGCCTGCAATCTCGCGGAAATGCAGGATTAGTCCCCTCCTATCTTTGCACGGGATGCAATTCACCAACAGTAGGTTCTCCGCTTCGATCGATAGTAGACTTTTCGCTATATTTTTCGTCGTTTTTAGTCCCGGAGGAAATACACGACCCGGCATCGGTATTCGTGAGGACCAGCCGAATCGCGTCGCCTGTATGTCCGAGCGATCTTCGGTCGAGGTCAGGTAATAGCTCCAGGTTAATTCACCTTCCTGGCTCGCCCGGAAATTAGTCACCCAGTAGTTGTTCAATATCCAGGAATAGATTTGCGATGAATCCGGGTTCGCCAGATATTTAAACTGTCCCAGATTCAGACCGCCAAGCTGCATCAGTGGGATTTCATCACTTCCCAATACAATTTGAGATTCACTATCACGAAGTATGACAAAACTCTGAACCGTGGACCAGTCGGATGACGTCCCCTCAATCTGATCCTTACCCGACTGCACCAGTCCTCCCTGCGCCTCGAACAGGAATTTCCAGTCCTCATTTGCCCGGAACGGAAAAGCAACGTAAATCGCCTCAGGATCCGTGATCGGTAATTTTCGAATGCTGTAACTGATTTCAACCCGTTTTTCAGGCTTATACAATCGTATCTCATAGCGCGCACTGCCCTTCTCGCAACTTTTCAGATCAGCCAATACCATGATGCTCTTCCATATCGGGCCATCGATCCCTGGTTCGATCCTGACATTTGTCACGATCGTCCGATCGTACTGACTCAGGGTAAATCGCTCGAGCTGATGCCTGTCGTAAATCTCCTCGTAGATCAACTGTCCTGGTTTATAGCGGCTCGATTGATCGACGATCTCTCGATTTAACACCTTATCGTACAGACTTGAAATCGATCCGGTCTCCTCATGGATTGTGATCCTGTAATACTCATTCTCCAAAAGAGTTGCCGACTCGACTCTCCGCCTATCTGAAGCACTTTCATCTTTTACCAGAATGTGATAATACTTATATCCCATTGCCGGTACATCTGTGGCATATAGATTCCAATACGTTCCATCGGATTTACTGTGCGATACCTGTGCCATTATTTTATTCCCATCCTCATCGATAATATCAAATGCGACACCCGATGGAACGAGTTGATGATCGATGTAAAGAGTCACCACGCCGGATCGTTTCCAGTTTAGCGTATTGAAGACAGCAATCGATGGGTGTATCGATTTAGGCAGATACGGTGCGATCAGGCCCATCGCCTGCTCCTGCAATAATCGGGTATTCTTAAACGCTTCCCAGGCGTAGGACGACTTCTCCCCCCACTGCACCATCGAATTTTCACACATGGGATCGGTGACACTTTCAGCCGCGCCATAAGTATGTTCTCCATAGAAAAGAAGGTCATCTTCGATCTCTTCAATCTCATCGAATGTCTCATCCTTGATTTGCGCTCCTAATAATCGAGCCATGGAGAGGAGTCCCTCCACCGCGATCAATTCTGATTGAGTCTTTCTGGTTACCCCTGTTTCCCTGGCCGCGGAACCCACGCCATCGGTCCACCAATCGGGCCATGCTCCTCGGATTACTTCGATGTCATTGCCGTGATGATCCTCTATATGTTTAATGAATTCACTGACAGTCGCAGTGCGCAATTTGGGCCACGCGTATGTGTTGTTCCATTCACGGATGAAATCGCATTCGCTCGTCGAGGGGGGTGAGTTATCCGTCATGTAACCTGAATATTGAATCGCGATTGAAGTAAACGGGTACTTTCGATCCGTGAGCGATTCGAAGTAGTTGAATAGATTATCTTCAAACACCCTCATCGTTCCCGTGTGTATTCCCCACATATTTCCGGTCATATAATGTTCTGCTCGATAAGCGAGGACACGTTTTCCCGATGGTGATACCCACCAAAAGGCCGTCGGTTTATCGAATGGGATGAGAGCCCGATGGCCATGCTCACCCATGTTGACGTAGTCGATTCCGATATCATGGAAATAATCGACCAGACACCATCCGATTCCGTTCACATCATTCTGCATAGCCGTCCTTACATGGATTCCCGCCTTCTTCAGATCGAACAATGGCTTTAGCTGCGCAGCCAGCATGTTTTCGTCCACTATCTCCGAGTAATTCAGATACATGCCGGCGACCTCAATGCGTCCCTCCTTAATTCGTCTCAGCAGCCTGTCGATTTGAGATTGCGGACGACGCTTCAAATACTCACTCACCGGCCATGATACTTCACATGTCCATTTGAATTGAGCCTCTTCAGGGTAGGAATCGGTTATATCGCAGTAATCGAGAGCATAATCGAGGAAGCGTAAATGTTCCGGGAGAATCTCCGACTGCGGTCGCGTGTAACCGATATCGGTATGCGAATGAGTCACCAGATGCACCGTCCACTCGGTTATTGGTTCAAGTTCTCGCTGAACGAGGACCGGTTCCATGGACGGAACAGTGACTTTAAGGTTTATTTTATCTTCTTCAGGAGGGATCTTATACAGCAACGAATTATAACCGTACGTTAATCTCATACGCATGACACCATGAGATGATTCAATGACCGCCTCAGTTGGTTCGTCAAGATGTACAATTCCTATCGAAATGGGTCGTGATAATTTACCTTCATCTTTGAGAACCGCATTTCGTGGTAAAATCTTCACATCCGGTACCACTTTCTCGATAAAGGTCATGTACCAGACCGTACTGTTTGCTTCCTCTGCGACCATCTTCAATCGCACAGGTTCACCCGGATTAATTAATTTTACAGGTAATTTTAATGAAGCATAGCCCATCAAGTCGTTGTACTTATCCACCATCGATGCTTTAAATGTAAGCAATGAACTATCCTTTCCTGAGACAGCCCAGGTCCTCCTATCGATTGTCTTAGGATTCTGGAAGGTAAACCAGGGTTCATCGTTCACGAACAGTTCGAAACGATAACTTTCAGGGCTCACCTTGATGCCGAACATCCAGACCAGGGTGATATAATCTGCCTGGATGTCAGCCGGCACTGTTTCGGAATCCCAGGCAATTGTATTAATCCCTTTGGTAGCACGAATCAGTAGAGACGTGGTTACGTCCGGTTGCGGAGAATGATAAGAGAACGGCTTGCCATCTACAATCCGTTCGAAGCCGGAAAACCAATTCCCGCGCTTCTTCGTTCCAGCCTGAGTTGTTGCAGATATCATGAATGCTAAAGCCGTGAAAAGGATTACACACATTACCACAAATTGATTTTTCATATCAATCAATATACCCCTGTTTATTTTATTGAATACAAACGTGATTTTTTTTTATGCCTGTCACAATGAATATCACATGAACTTCAGTGAACGTAATTTGTGATGAGTTAGTCTTCATTTCTCGAAACGCATTGAAGTCGGATTTTGTAAAACTCATCAACGTATCACATGGTTACCGAATTTAAATTTAATCAATAAATACGTCAACATCAAGCCAAAATATAAGATCATAACAATGAACAGCTTAAATATCTATTTCCCGTTAAATGAAACTGTAAATTCTACAACTACATCCCAACTCTATTTTTTAATATTATTTTCCTTGTAAAAATATTTTTTTTTATTATCTTATTAATCATGATATACCAATGCCAGGCATTATTTTCAAATGGTAACATGTATTTTTTTATGGAAAACAAGATTATTTTATAAAACTGTAAGCAACTTCCTTTCTTAATATTGACTACAGGCAATAAATAATGTCAATTCAAATTTCTGACATCGTTCTGCTGGTTGCTGCTGCTCAAGGTCTGTTTTTGACGGTTATCATATTCGTTAAATTTTCCAAAATTTATTCCGTACGCTTTGTCGGAATCTTAATTTTGCTTTATTCAATCGTGTTGATCAGTCTTTTCATTAACGATTTAGGGTATTCAATCAAAATATCCCAGATCTATTTACTCTTCACAATCATGCCCTTTTTAATCGGCCCACTGCATTATCTCTTCGCATTGCATCTGATAAATCCGAACCGGCGATTAAAATTACAGGATTATTTGCATTTTTTTCCTGGTGTAATTCTCCTCATATTTCTTCTCATAAATCACAACCTGAAATGGTTCATATTTCTCCCGCTTACACCTCCTGATGGTCGTAGCGTGTTGCCACCCATATTATTACGATTCAACTGGCTTATCACTATTCATGCATTCTGCTATATAATCATGACTTTTCGTATTCTAAAAATTCATTCAAGAGAAATGAAGCAGATGTTCTCATCCGTAGAGAAAATACAATTGAACTGGGTTTTCAATATCACCTATCTCGCTCTAATCACCCTTGGTATTTTTTTCTCTGAAAACTCATTGATGTCAATCGGAATAAATTTCTCAAACAACTACACTCTATCCTCGATCGTCGTCGCTTTCTATGTTTATACATTTGGTTATTTGGTACTCATTCGATCAGAGATATTCACCGATCCCTCTGTATATCAGTGCATGAACCAGATTTCCGAGAAATCAACTCATATTTCCTCCATTATTCAACCTAAATATCAGAAATCGGGATTGACTAATGAACGTGCTCAGGAGTATAAAAAAATTCTACTTGAGTTTATGGACAAAGAAAAACCATATCGCGATAACGGCTTAACTTTGAACCAGCTTGGAGCCATGGTTAATATTTCACCTCATAATCTATCTGAAATATTCAATACACAGTTCCATCAGAATTTCTTCGATTTTATAAATTCGTATCGACTCGAAGATGTGAAGCAAGCACTTATAGATGGCTCTAAACAACATTTAACTATTCTCGCTCTTGCCTTCGATGCCGGCTTCAATTCAAAAACTTCCTTTAACACTATATTTAAAAAATATGTTCATATGACCCCCTCTGAATACCGGTCCAAAGCCTATAATAATTTATTTAAGTTGTCATGAGCTTCAGCTCGTTTATTTGAATGAGCTAAATATAATCGAGGAGTCTTAAAGCTCGACTAGATCCATTTAAAAAGTCTTTAACTTAGAATTGAATAGTCTATTGAGGACATTTAATTTTAGAGATACAAAATAGACTTGATCCATGAATCCTATCAAATATCTTTAAGTACGATCCCACTGGATTGAACCACAACACACGTACCAACCGTTGGGGATGGACGCATCTATCGAAATTTCTCATTATATTTTGCTTCAACATATAATTACCTGAATCAGACTAAACATGATGATGACACGGAGTATATAAATGAAACAATTATTATTTATATTGATCTTATTTCTATTGAGATTTCCTTCCATGCTTTTCGGACAGGATTTAACTTTGGATGAATTTTTGAATATTTTAAAGGAAACTCATCCGATTTTTCGAAAAGAAGCTTTCTCGAAGAAAATCACAAAACAGGAATCCGAAATCCTTGCGAGCCTCGATGACTGGTTATTTTCATCAAACCTTGCTCTACGTTATGAAAAGCCAGCCGTCAATTTTGCAGGACCAGAAAAAATGACCTCCATTGTCGGAGATATTCGCCTGTCAAAGACTTTTTGGGAAAATGGTACCACTTTGGAAGCTGCTTTTAGAACAGGATATTATGATTTCAAAATAGATCCTTTTTATGGAATCCCTTCTTCATTGATCTGGAACCAATTTTTCATAAACTACTCGATCCCTTTACTCAGGAACCGAAATGGTTTTCTAAATCGTCTCGATTTTGACTTGAAACAATATGAAATAGATATTTCGAAAATTATCTCAGACGAGAAATGTGAAGAATTTCTGTATGCAACCTCGGTCAGGTTCCTCGAATGGATTATGTACAATGAGCAGATAAAAATAGCACAGAAGCGCCGGGAAATTGCCCTTATGGATCTCGAACGAATACAAAAAATGTACAAAGCCAGTCTGGTCGACTATGTAGATGTGATAAGAGCTAAGAATTCTGTACTGAACATGGATCAAAATATTGACTTCCATCAGTCTCGTTGGATTGCACTTCAGTCTGAATTCGCACAACTGACGAATATGAAAGAACTGCAAAATTATCGACCTGTATTTAACCTGTACGAAATCCACAAGATTGAATCAGAATCTACAATCATTGAAAAAATTCTTAAGACCTCGCGACTGATCGTGAGCATTAACAACCAAATATCCCAAATCGAGCATCAGAACAAGGGACTCATCAATCAACGAAAACCTGACCTTTCCGCTTATACAAATTTAATGGTAGAAAAAATCGATTCTAATCTATTGGGAGTCCTTCCTGTAAATAGACCTACAGCAGAGATAGGGATTAAATTATCCGTACCATTGGATAACAAAGAAATGAAGCACAGCATTCAATTGAATAGATTGCAGAGGGATCGACTCATGGAGATGAAAAAGCAAGTCGAAAGGGAATTGACATCATCATTGGTGAATTTAAATGTTCAATTGAAACAATTTCAGAATGTGTTAAAATTAAACCAGGATTTGATAGAATCTACCAGACAAAAAACAATAGAAGAAATGAGATTGTTTGAGACAGGTCGCGGTGATCTATATTTCGTTATCCAGAGTAAAGATGAAGAGATGCAGGCATATCTCACCTATGCCCAGAACGCATTCTATTACCAGAATCTTTATCTACAATTTAGATCGTTAACGGATGAATTGTATTAAGGCTATTTATAATATGCTAAAAATGTAACCTTGGTCGGAGAGGGATTTTTTATAAGATATTTTTATCATAGAACTCACACAGAGGACAGGTCCCTACTCAATCTTTCTTAAGGAAAAATATTATAATTATCTTAATTTTTTTAATATTCAGGATTGGACAAAGATTTATTACGAAAGCTTTGGGATTGATAGAAGTTGAGCTTTGTGGTTTTCAGATTTTTGGGCTTTACGTTATACAGCTTTTAAATCAAAATGCTATTTACAAGGAACATCATGAAAACAATTATTAAATTCTTCGTACTGCGTCCAATGTTAGCGACGCTTTTATCCTTCATGATCCTGCTATTGGGTATTAACAGACTGCTCAATATTAGGCGAAGTATTTATCCTCATGTGGATATGGGGATCATGAACATACTGACGCATTATCCTGGAGCCTCGGCGGAGGATGTGGAGTTGAACGTAACTAATAATATTGAGAACGCGATTGAAGATATCGGCGGCATTGATCATATCACCTCAATTTCAATGGAAAATCTTTCAACAATAGACATCTATATCAATGTCGATGCTCATGATAAAGAAAATATAAAGGACAGGATACGTGATGCAGTTCTTCGTGTCTCAGATCTTCCCGATGCTATCGAGGGAATTCCTCTTATAACAGAGATGAATACGGCTGAAATCGATGTTATTGAAATCGGTATTATTGGTGATATATCATATTCTATGTTGCGAGACTATTCGAAAAAATTCGAAAGCAAATTGAACAAAATTCCAGGAATAGTACGATTGGACAGATTCGGATTTCGTGCCCGGGAAGTCAAAATAGAAGTATCCCCGTACGCCATGGAAAACTATCAGCTATCTTTTAAAGAGATCATTCACGCTATTCGATCCAGAAATATAAAGGGTACTAACGGAACATTTATGACAGATAGAGATGAAAAAGACATTGTCACTCTTGCTCAGTTCGAAAATCCAAAGGAAGTAGCGGACATTATAGTCAGGACGTCCTTCAACGGACCGGCGATCCGCCTTAAAGATTTAGCCAGGATCAAGGATGATTATGAGGAGGAGAGTCTATTATCTCGAATAAACGGAAAACCAGCGATATCTTTTCTTGTCTTTTTGGATGAAAGTTCTGATGTCATCCGAACATGCGATTCCATAAAAGAGTTTATCAGAAAAGAACAGATACATGCTCCAGATGGCATTTCCCTTGAGTATGTAAATGATGAATCCAGATATGTAAAAAACAGCTTCAATATCGTATTTAAAAATGGATTACTTGGATTGGGGCTCGTGTTGCTCATCCTGCCACTGTTTCTGTCCATTCGTACGGCTTTTTGGGTAGCAATCGGGATTCCGATATCGCTCCTGGGTACGATATTCCTGTTACCGTTCTTTGGCTTGCATCTGGATACGATCGGTCTCACGGGCATGATACTGGTTCTCGGCATCATTGTTGATGATTCGATCATAATATCGGAAAATATAATCGCACGAAGGGAAAGTGGGATGTCACCCTCTGAAGCCGTCATTAACGGCACCCAGGAGGTTTTTCTCCCTGTGGCTACAACGGTATTCACGACACTCGTCGTGTTCATCCCCATGCTGTTCCTACCAGGAATAATGGGCGCCTCCATGATCCCCATTCCCGTGACAATAATACTGGCATTAATTATTTCGCTCTTAGAATCTTCTTTCGCATTACCCGCACATCTGCTTCCGGGAATTAAAAAGATGAAAAAAAAGAAAGAAGACTGGTTCATAAGACTATCAAATATCTATGAGAAATTGATGGTCAATTTTCTGAAATTTAGATATCTGATCATCATTTTATTTATTGTTCTTTTCACAATTTTAGTATGGTTGGCTTATCAATATATTAAATTCACCCTGTTTCCGACAAGTACGGCGGAACATGTATTGATAAGCAACGAACTGCCAGTAGGGACACCACTCAAAATAACATCTGAAAAAACAAAAGAGATCGAGAAAATCCTTTCCTCATTACCTGAAAATGAAATCGATTCGTATAGTACTCGTATCGGATTGAATCCTTACATTAGCGGAATGCATGGAGCTTTGAGTCGCAACTATGCGATCATATCACTCAATCTTACCCCATTCACGGAAAGAAAACGAAGTACTGACGAGATTGTGGAGCAGCTACGCACGGTTATCGACAAATTAAAAAATCAGGGTGATATAAATTTTTCAATCGTCGGAACTGCTCCTCCGGTTGGAAAGCCTGTAAGTTTACGTATTGTCGGTAATGATGATTTTGTTCGAGAAATATTAGCCGATTCTGTGGTCTCATTTTTAGAACAAATAAAAGGAGTAAAAGATATTACGAGAGATGATAAAATCGGAAAAGAACAGGTTGAAATCGAACTGAATTATGAGCGTTTAGCCCGATTGGGATTGACAGTTGAAGATGTAACCGAGAATGTACGTATCGGATTTGAAGGACAAATTGCTACAACCGTGCGATTTGACGATGAGGATGTTGATTTTCGAGTCTTGCTAGAACAGAATGCCAGATCAAATTATAACAAATTATTTGATATGCTAATTCCAAATAAGGAAGGACGATTGATCCGATTACGCGAATTCGGCACATTGGTTAGAAAAACCGGAATAGCCAATCGGAAACATTTTGATGGCGAACGTGCGATCTCAATAGAAGCGGATATCGATCAGTATATTATTACTGCAATGGAAGTCACAAACGCAGTATTTAGGCATTTCGATGTTGACATGGATTATCCAGGCATAAGTATAGCTATCGCCGGCGAATTATTTGAAACGGAAAGATCGATGGCATCTTTAACGCGTGCCTTTATTATCGGACTCATTGCCATTTATTTCCTATTAGTATTATTATTTAAGAATTTAAGTCAGCCATTCCTGGTCATGGCTGCAATACCTTTTGGTCTTATGGGTGTATGCTTGACCTTTATCCTACATAATGAACCTTTTAGTTTCGTCGCTATCATGGGTATTATCGGGCTCATCGGTGTCGTCGTTAATGATTCCCTTGTCCTGGTGGATCATATCAATGGTCTTCGCACGCTGAATCCTGAAACGCAGCTGAAATTTATCATTGCTCAAGGGACTGCTAACAGACTAAGGGCGGTTATTTTGACATCACTTACAACGATAATCGCAATAATTCCGCTTGCATATGGTCTCGGAGGAACCTCGCCTTTTATGGCACCGCTGGCTTTGGCGCTGGGATGGGGATTAGTATTCGCGACTCCATTGAGTCTGCTTCTCGTCCCGAACCTGTATCTAATCAGAGAAGATATTTTGGGATTATTCAAGGTCAGATGATATGAAAAATACACTTGCTTTCTTCATACTAAAAGATTAAACAAGATAATCAAAAACTTTCCTTTTGACATGAAGGAGTAAAAGGGGGCAGTTTATGTAAGCCTTGGCAGTATATAATAAAAAAGTCTGGCATTTAACCTCAAAATATTTTATATTGAATTTAATTTAAATATGATGAGGAAAATGCTTATTTAACAGGAAGCAGAAACTTACTCATATTGATTGACCATGAAAGTGTATATAATAAAATCATATACAACACAAAACAAAAAAATACTTAAATCCAAAAGACGCCATCTCTTGATCAGTTATTATACATCATGTTGCTGTATAAAAAGTGTGGCAAATTT
The DNA here is from genome assembly GCA_016926625.1 of Candidatus Zhuqueibacterota bacterium. Taxonomy (GTDB): domain Bacteria; phylum Zhuqueibacterota; class Zhuqueibacteria; order Thermofontimicrobiales; family Thiofontviventaceae; genus Thiofontadaptatus. The sequence continues at coordinate 12,953 of JAFGOE010000054.1, read as the reverse complement.
ACTTTTATTACCACTTTCATAGAATAACATTTTATACTATGGACGATTTCTTTAAACTGTTTTTATCAGAAATTTAATTACGACATAATCATATTTCTATTTGCGAAATAATTTCAAGGTGATACATGCATAAGTCGTTAAAAGTCTTCGAACGCATCATTGTGGTCGGATTATTGATCATGATGATGGTGACCATACTTTTTTCTGCGATTGAATTAGCCGTTATTTTAGTGAAGCAGCTAATCCAATCGCCCTTTTTATTATTAGAGATCAATAAATTATTGGAGATCTTCGGATTCTTCCTGATGGTGCTGATCGGTATGGAATTGCTTTATATTATCAAAGCGTACCTGGAAGAAGATAAATTTCATGTGGAAGTCGTTATATTAGTCGCCATGATCGCTATCGCGAGGAAAGTCGTGATCTTAGACTTAAAGGAAGTGACTCCTGAAATCTTGTACGGGATCGCTGCTATCATCACCGCGTTATCACTGGCATTCTATTTAATCAATCGCACCGTCTTTCATTATAAGGATAAATCTGAAATGTAGGTTTATGTATGTAGTTCAGGCATGTTATTCAGGCTTTAGCCTGCCAGGCTTAAGCCTGGACAACTTACAGCCAAGCTAAAGCCTGGACTACATACAGGCAAGTAAAGCTTGAACTACATACAGATCGTTACCACCGTGCCCTCCCCTACTTTCGAACCAACACGCAGCGATCCATGGTGTTCCCGCACGATCTGGTCGCATCGATAGAACTCTGATATACTCATAAAGTTCAGTTCATCGTCAGCATCGAAAATCCTGTCCAGATCTTTCTCAGGTATACCCTCCCCATCGTCGATCACCGAGATGGTTACATGATCCTTGTCCGAAACAGTTCGGATGGTTACACGTCTGCTATGAGATCTCGCTGCATGCTTAAAAAGCATTAAGAAAAGACGTTTCAAATGATCCGGATGACATCTAATATCTGGTATCTGTCCGAATCGTTTATGAAAAACAATTTTTTCGTCAACTGAATTCCTAAATATATCAATACTGGTCCGGATGATGTCATGAAGATTTGCTTCGTACATGCTTTGTAATTCCTCCCTGCCTATTCCCTTGATTCGACTGAAAAAATTTGTGAGCCGCTTAAACACATCCAATACCTTGTTATTCCAAAATTCATTATGTTTAATAAAATATATCGATATTACGATCAAAAAACAAGATATAATTAGTCCAAAATTGAATTCTCTTTAACTAATAAAAATCGCATCAAAGCTGATCTTCAACAAAAACCGAGCCATGAACACTGGGCTGCGAGTGTTTGAAAATTTATCTTTACAACACCGTATTTTTTATTTATATTAATCATAGTGATTAAATCATGAATTCGGAGATGAATATCATGATTCAAAAATCTGCACACCGGATATTCATGCTTATTGTAGTGACATTTGCCGGCATCGTTCTTGCTTCTAATAATTCCCAACGAACTACTAACGATCCTGACAATCTTCCACATTTCGTTGAAATTCTAACAGAGACTAACCTTGAATGTCCGGACAGAAGTAGAACCGCAATCTGGCTTGATTACGACAGAGACAGTCACACCGACATCTTTGTTTGTGTGGGGCATAACCAGCGCAACCTTTTATTCCGTAATTTGGGTGATGGTACTTTCAAGGAAATAGGTCTCTCCTGCGGCTTACATGATTCACTCTATACCTACTATGCATACTGGGTCGATATCAATAATGATGGCTTTCTGGATCTCTTCACCCACAATTATCAACAGGATATCATTTATCTGAACAGCAACAATTTAAATTTTACTGATATCTCGAAACAGGTCAATTTTCGTAATGGCAGTCAAGCGGTTTGGGCTGATTATGATTGTGACGGTTGGCTGGATCTCTATATTTGCAGAACAGATGAGTTTCCGCGACAGGCTTTCAGTCCTGCTAATAGTCTTTATCGTAATCTGGGCGATGGTTCTTTCGACGATGTCTCAACCATGGCCGGCGTCGATGGCAACGAAGACAGTGGCTCTGCTAACTGGGTCGATTTGGATGCAGATGGTTATTTAGATCTGCTCGTGTGCAATGTGAATAATCAACACCATCGATTCTACCATAATAACGGGGATGGTACGTTTTCAGATATATTTTATAAAACGATGCTTGGGGATCATGATGAAACCTCCTTCTTTGCCGATTACGATAACGATGGCTATTACGATGTACTCCTCACCGACCGGAACGTGGTGTTACTCTATCGCAATACGGGCAGGAGTAGTTTCACAGAACAGACACAGGTTGCAGCACTAAAATTACCTGAGAGTAACAAAATAGATGCAATGTGGCTGGATTTCGATAATGATGGCTATATGGATATTCATTTTCAATGCGAATTATGGGACAGCGATAGCTCGAAATTCATACTGTATCGCAACCAGGGTAATGGGACGTTTCACGAAATATCCCAATTTCTCAACGTTCGCAATTGCCTGAAAAATCAGGGTTTTGTCTGGGGCGACTACGATAATGACGGAGACCTGGATATTTATCTTTTGAACTCAGGTCGTGACGCATTCTACAGGAATAATGCAAATGATAATCACTGGATTAAGATTGAATTAGAGGGTCGATCGAGCAATCGGGACGGAATCGGTGCACGAATCACCATAAAAAGTGGATCCCTTGTTCAATACAGATACGCAGGGATTGGTCAGGGTTATAAATCGACATCGATGTCTACCTTGCTATTCGGACTGGGTAAAAATCGACATATAGATCAGATCATCGTCGAGTGGCCATCCGGAATGAAGCAAGATACAACGAATCTCAGAACGGAAAGAATCATCAAGTTCATAGAACCATCGTCGGCATTGTTTACGGATGTCACAAAGCCCTTCGGTTTATACAGAGAAATTTATAAATCTCTGGCCGGCGCTTTTATCGACGTCAACGATGATGACCTTCAGGACATTGTCGTCGCCAATCATGAATGTAATCTGTCACTCTTTGTTAATGCAGGTTCAGGTCGATTTCTTAATCTTGCGAAGCAATATGAAGTCGATGTGACCGGTTACAGTTCAGGCCTGGGCGTAGGGGATTTCAACAACGACGGTTTTGATGATTTATTTATAGTATCTGCTGTTTATTCTCCCAACTTTCTGTTTATCAATGATCATGGAGAAAGATTTAAAAATATTAGCCTTGCCGCCGGCATTTCAGGTTCCTCGTTAACCTCGGAAGACCTGGTATTAGGCGACTTCAATAACGACGGGGATTTGGATATATATGTCGGCAATGACGGACCGAATAAAATGTATTACAACAATGGGGATCTGACTTTTACCGATGCAACGTCTTCTTCTGGCACAGGAGATACGTTGATCAGCCGCTGCACTGCAGCCGATTTCGACAATGACGGGGACCTGGATATCTATGTGGCCAACAATCGAGGAGGTTACAATGAATCTAAGATCGGGGATGGCTGGCCTAATCGCTTGTTCCGAAACAATGGTAATGGAATATTTACCGACATCGCCGCCCTCGCAGGAGTGGATGATGCGGGGAATTCGAAAGGATGCTGTTTCGGCGATTATGACAACGACGGACATCTCGATCTTTACGTCGGTAATGATGGTGGTTCAAATCGACTCTATCGAAATAACGGTGATGATACGTTCTCCGACAGGACCCAAATCGCAGGAGTTACAGAACCAATAGGGACCCATGGCGTTACCTTTGCCGATTTCAATAACGATGGATGGCTCGATATTTATGCCGCCGGCGGCAGCTATATTCCGGAACGACATGACTATTGCATGACAAAGGATCATCCGGATATGCTGTATTTAAATCGGCACGATGGTACGTTTGAAAAAGTCTCAGGCGAGACGTGCATCGACCAAAATCTGGCTTTAACGAATAGCCTGGCATGCGGTGATATCGACCTGGATGGTGATCTGGATATTTTTCTGCCGAATTCTATCTATAAGGGTACGGATAAAAGTAGAAATAAACTGCTGCGAAATAAAACAGCTGACAAAAATTGGATCCAGTTCAAACTTATCGGTCGCATAAGCAACCGTTCAGCCGTAGGCGCTCGAATCAAAGTGTGCTCAGCCGATCTCGTTCAGATACGTGAAATTAGCGGAGGTGATGGAGGTGGTTCACAGAACAGCCTCGTTGCAGCATTCGGTCTCGGGAAACACTCACAAATAGATAAAGTTACCATCCATTGGCCCTGTGGCATAGATCAAGAGATGAACGATGTTCCTATAAATTCCAGGGTGACTGTTAACGAACCCTATCAGTTTGGTTCGCTTCAGCTTAGCGCCAGGTTATTCACAGTACTCAGGATAATTATCTTAATGATTAGCGGGATGCTACTTATCGCAGGAATCGTCGGCTACGCAATCATTCCACTGGTATCTTTTTGGAAGGACCGATTAAAACGATATCGAGCAGATCGTCGTGATAATACGTCAACATTTAAGATTTTACCAGAATCTAATATTCTCAAAATAAGAATAAATATGATACCATTTCGAGGGGAAATGTTGTTATCGTATTCGGTTACCCCTCCAAAACAACAATCAGATACATCGACCATTCCTAATTTATATCATGCTTCCGGTACTCCGTATGCCATAAAAGCCCTGAAATCACAGCGACTGGAGCAGGAAATTGTTCAATTATGGAAAATTTATTCATCCTATCTGCGAACTGGTGAATCGCGATCAGTTAAATCCATCGATCTGATGAAGAAAATCGGAACTCAAATCTATCGCTACTTCGGATTGGCGGGTTTGTTGGATCAACTATTTGAGGATAATTCCAGCGAAGACCTTCATATCAATTTAATGCTTAATGATCATTCAATCGTTTGGCAGTGGGCATATAGTGAACAAAAGGATCAATTCCTCTGCGAAAAATATCCGCTGAGTCTTACATACGAGCCGATTCAGAAGGATGATGCGCTCGGTGATTCCGCGAATAGCAAATTTCGAGGGAACAGTATTTCGACAAATTATGAATGTGCCGTTTTGTTTTACGGCGATTGGAAAGGGCACTCCCGAGAACTTAAAAAAGTACCGGAAGAGATCGATTGTATCGAAAGGATATTGCATAAAAGACAGATTAAAACTTATCGCGTTTATCAAAATACGGATGAGTTCGTTGATACAATTAATCAAATCAATGATCGACATGAGAACCTGAGGCTGATCCATTATTCGGGTCATATCGATAAGGATACACTCGCTCCCGGTGAAAATGATTTTCTGCCCTTGAATTATCTGCGTCAATCATACGGAATGGAATTTCCATCACGACCAATGATATTTTTCAACGGTTGTCACGCAGGGTACGATCTTGATCCTCATCAAAAACATCCAGATCTGTCGAACGAAGTTTTAAATTGTGGCGCCATGGCGTGCATCATAACTCGTTTTCAGATTCCCGAGCTATCAGCAAAAAATTTCGCCATTCTTTTCTATCATCACTTCATAAATAAAGGGAAAACTGCCGGACAGGCACTAAAGTTCACACGTCATGATATGACTCGAACGAATTCGCCGGAGAGTATAAATCCAGATTATGATATTACCAGATACTTATACGACCTCTACGGTGAGCCGACAATTTATTTCCATGCAAAGGATTAATTTTTATTTAGAACTCGTTTATATGAGAGGATATAAATAGTGAGTAACGTAGATGAAAATGATTTAAAGCTTATTCACGATTATCAGAACGGAAACGAGGACGCATTTACTTTGCTTTTTCACAAGTACTATCCCATTGTTTGTAAAATATTCATGATGAAAGGAGTATCCCAGGCAGATTCAGATGATATGACTGAGGAGATTTTCATTAAGCTGATAACGGGGTTGAAAAGCTATCATTTTGATAAAAACTTTGATCATTATTTAAATAAAATCGTTCGCAATAAACTCATCGATTATTATCGGAAGAGCAGACGAACATGTTCATTTTTTGAAGAACAATTTATACAGGATAAATCGTTTGATCCGATTAATCTGGAGGAATTGCACGATATCATTGAGTGCTGTCTTCAAAAAATCATCGATAAAATCAGACGAAGCATACTCCTATTATGGATTGAAGGTTTTAAGCGAGCACAAATGGCAGAATTGCTAAATATACCTCTGGGTACGGTACATTCTAATCTGGAAAGAGGCAAAATTATACTTAGAAAATGTGTTGAGGACAGTTTAAAATGAACCATTTGACACTTTCTGAACTTATTCTTTATGTTAATAAACGGGGAATTTCTGACGCGGAGCGACTTAGCTTCGAAGAACATTTTCTTCAATGTCCACAATGCAGTCTTCTACACGAAAAGATATTGAGAGAATCAAATAAAATGCTGGAAAGTAATAAAACAGAGTGTCACTTTTTCCTAAAAAATATCGATGAATATCTCGATCACAATCTGAACGCTGAAAAAAAATCAAAAATGGATCAACATCTCGAGGGTTGTGAACGATGCAAGAGCTTATACCAATGGATAACAGAAATACCTTCCAGGGATGCTATTGAAGCAGAAAATATTTATATCCCCCTCCAATCAAGGAAAAATATCGAGAGCACAGTTATAAATGCTTTTCAGCGAAAAGAAAAATTTAAATCGAAAATCTCTACCTATATTCACGAGATTGAACTCATGCTGCAGCCAATCCGTCCCGAGTTTGCGATCCGTGGCAATTCAGATGAGGAATTGAAGGTTATCGAACATGCCGGCGGCACCCTTCGCATCCACACCGGACTGAAAAACACCGATGTCGAATTAACAAATATCTTTGAAGAATTTACATTAAAGGCGAAGACCAACGAGCATGGGATTGTCATCTTTAACGATGTGCGCGAAGGGGATTATGTGATCAGTGTCAAAGAGTATCAAATAATCGAACTTAAAGAAAAAAAATAAGCGACACAGCTATGATCAACACAAAGCCAAAATTCCTTCATAGAATGGAGGCTTTTTTTTTGGATTAATTTTCGCGTCTAATCCGTTTATATTGAAGAAGGGAAGGAATTATAAGGAGATTAAAAAATGAGAAAACTATTTATCTTACTAAGCACCATATTCATCTTGTTGGGATTTGCATCAATACAAGCAGACGACAAACCGACATCTGTAACAACTCATGACGATCCCATCAAATTTGAGTATCCATCAGAAATACTTGAACAAGACATCGATGATAAAGAACCTCAATTTGAAGCGAGGACGACGCTCTTCCTGCGAGACAGTGATCGACATTTGAGCGAAATTCCACAGACCGATCATGTCGATCTTGATGTCGATTTAATTTTCACGGGTGATAGTTACACCTGGGATAATTACTTTCTTTCCGAGGATATAGTAGGTTCACAGTATTATTTTCACATCTACAAGGCGAGCACAGATACGACTCATTTCAAGGCTGAATTATTTATCGGAAATACGTTGGTCGCCGAGAATTCATTTATGGCGACTTCATATTACTGGCGTGTACAAGGAGTGGAAGTAACAGGGATAGATCCCGATGCTCAACCAGGCGATGAGGTCACATTGAAAATAACTCATATGGGAGGTCAGGCCGGTGGTATCCTCTGGGGCGACTTTGGAAACGACGAATCATTTGTCATGATTCCCCCGAAAAAAGTGATCAATCCACCAGAACTAGCTTTCGATCCTGCTATGATAAATGTGAGTCTGCCCGCCGACGATTCCACAAAACAGACATTGCATCTAATGAACAGCGGTTCCAATCCTCTGCTATTTCATCTCGCAGATCAAAATGAATCACGGTCTATGCAAAATAATCTTACTTACAGAGGGGAACAAGAGAATCCATATTTCCTGTCATGCGATTTAAATAACGACGACTTTCATGATTTTACCGGTTTAAAATTAATCACCCTGGATCAGATCAATGTTCCAGCCAAACATGATGTGGTCCATTGGATTCCAGCCCCTGGTTCCAGCACACAAGGCCTGGCCTGGGATGGACAGTATCTCTGGAATTCGGACATCTCTTCAGCGATGATCTATCAGCTTGATCCCACAAACGGTACGATAATCAAATCATTTCCATCTCCGTATACATATTGCGAAGGACTTACCTGGGATGGCACATATCTATGGGTATCTACTGAATACAATCAAATATATAAGATGAATCCGGCTAATGGTGACACCATTTCTTCGTTTCGGGGACCAGGGAATTGGCTCCATGGACTCGCTTACGATGGTTACTATATCTGGGGAGTCAGTTTCGTCAATGCGATGATCTATCAGATGGATCCGGATGAGGACTATGAGATCATCAACGCGATTCCGGCCCCGAGTCCGCGATGCGTCGGCCTGACCTGGGATGGCCATTACCTCTGGGTCGGGGACATTGAGAATAATGCAGTCCACCAGGTCAATCCAGTCGATGGTACTATTATACGGTCCATTGTCTCCCCCTATGTCAATCCACGTGACCTGGCATGGGATGGCACTTACCTCTGGATCGCGTCTTTGTCAACTGGCACGATCTATCAAGTCGATGTTGGCACAACTCCCGACGTCAGTTGGGTATCAGAAAGGCCAGTATACGGATTTATAGATCCCGGGAAACAACAGATCATTGAAGTCGATATTAACACCAAGAACATGTCGATCAATGATTACTCGGCTGATATAGTAATCTCATCCAATGATCCGGAGAATCCGACTGCTTCGATTCCCGTTTCGCTGGCAGTGAGATCAGGATTATTCTCGGACGCGACCGCGAGCACGAATCTGGGGGACGAAGGGAACGGTAACGGACTCGCCTTTGGGGATTATGATCATGATGATGATATCGACATCTACCTCTTCAATAATGGCGCTAACAAATTCTATCGCAACGAAGGCCATCCGGCCTGGGATTTTAGTGTCGTGACGGTAACCGCTAATGTTGGAAATTCCGGGGACGGTAGCGGTCCCGCTTTCGTCGATTACAACAACGATGGCTTCGTCGACTTATTCCTGGCCAATCACGGCTCCAAAGTCCTGTTTCAAAATAATGGTGACGATACTTTCTCCGATGTATCCGTCGCATCAGGCATTACCAACACGAGCACGACCAATGGTTACGCTTTTGGTGATTATGATAACGATGGCTATCTCGATCTCTACTTGGCAAATTGGACTGCGCCGGATGTGTTGTATAAAAATAGCGGCCCGCCGGATTGGACATTTAGTGACGTGACGAGTTCCGCCGGGATTACTCATAATGGAAACGGTCATGGCTGTATTTTCCTCGATTTCGATAACGATCATGATCTTGATATCTACGTCACCGATTACAACTACGAAAACGTTTTGTATCAGAATAATGGCGATGGCAAATTCACCAACGTTGCCGCTGCCAAGGGTGTAAATTACGGATCCCGCTGTCGTGGAGTCACCTGTGGCGATTACGATAACGATGGTGATATGGACATCTACATCACCCGCGGTCGCTATAATTATCCGATAAGCAATGTGCTCTATCGTAATAACGGAGCACCTACCTGGAATTTCTCCGAAATGACCAGTGCAGCAGGAGTCGGTCACGGAGGAGATGGGACTCTGTCTATGTTCGGTGATTACGATAACGACGGCGATCTGGATATCTACGTGGCCAATAGCTGGCAACATCCGACACCGGAAAATGTTCTCTATCGTAATAACGGAGACGGTACCTTCACCGATGTCGCTCCTCTGGAAGGTGTAACAGCACCCACCTCCTGTCCTGCTGCTAATTTTATCGACTATAATAACGACGGATTTATAGATATCTATGCGGTCAACAATCAGGGTGCCAACATTCTCTACAAAAATAACGGCAATAATAACAACTGGCTCAAACTAAAGATGGTGGGAGCGACAAGCAATCGTGATGGAATCGGTGCACGGATTACTGTTGTTTCCGGCATTCTGCGCCAGACTCAGGAAGTCAATGGTCATAATCCGGGTTATCATACGTTCTGCAGCCAGCCACTTCATTTTGGATTAGCTTCCTACACCAATGTTGACTCCATCATCGTCGATTGGCCCGGCGGAATCAGGCAGATACTAACGAATTGCGGATATAATCAGTTGCTTACCATCACCGAACCTTCATCAGACGATTATGGCGATCAAATCCATCCTGCCATCGCTGTTGCTCCGGATGAATCATATATTGTGACCTGGGTCGATAAACAACACCATGGATGTAATATTTACACCCAGCGATTATCGAGCACAGGTGACAAACTAGGTGCGAAATTTAAGGTTAATGAATCACTATCGCAGGTAAGTGAATTCAGCATCGTGGATGTTGATATAGCCGACGATGGTTCCTTCATCATCGTATGGGATCAGCCGACGACTAAAAAGGTCTACGCACAGATGTACGATCAATACAGTGTAAAACAAGGGAGTAACATGTTGGTAAGCAAGGGATCTCAGCCAGCAGTCAGCATTTTCCCAAACAACTCGTTTATTATTGCCATTGCCAAAGGCTATCCCGGTTACCCCGTATGCTTGAAATATTATAATTCTTGGGGCGTACCTTTAGACAGCCTCACGATCGATGGTGGTCAATATGAAAATTATTATCATCCTGCAATCGATTTCGCATCAGACGGTATGGTCGTCGTCGTTTACTATAATGCGCGTGGGGACATGTATCCGGGCAGTTCGGGTGATCGTATCTCAGCCAGCTTATTAAACGCTGATATGAATAATATTAAGATGACCCTGATAAAAGGAATCCGCGTCGATAATAAGCAAACAGGCGATTTCGATCAAAACCTGGGGAGCACGCCTGTGATTGCTATCTCTCCGGATAAGTCCTTTATCATTGTGTGGGAAGATACCACTGACGGACTCGTGGCGACTCGTTACGATCATGATGGTAATGAACAAGCTGAATTCATTGTCAGCGATCCGGATTGCAGATCAGTCACCCCTGCAATTGCCATGGATCAGGATGGCGATTTCGTGGTAAGCTGGAAAGACTACCGCAATACAGACACTGATATTTACGCGCAACGCTTTCTCGAGGATGATACACCTGACGGAACGAATTATCGGGTGAATGATGACAGTGGTGACGCCCTGCAAGGCGAGCCTGACGTGGCCTGTTCAGGTAACAAGATCATGTATGTCTGGCAGGATGATCTCCTCCCTGAACAGGGTTGGGATATAAATACGAAATTTGAAAGCACAAAATATCAATTGATTCACGTCCCTGCAGATTATCTCACGATCCAGGAAGCCATCGACGCAGCATCATCCGGCGATACGATCCTGGTCGCTCCCGGCACGTACGACATAAGTTCTTCGATCCGCAATAATCGTGTGAACAATCTGCAGCTTATTGGCTCGCGTAAAGAAGATGGTAGCGACGCCAGTGTTGTAAACGCTATCGTACATCCGGGTGGATTTACGGCGATACGGTTCGAAAGCGTCTCGGGCTGCACGGTTTCAGGATTTGAAGTAAAAAACGCCTTGACCGGAATTGGATTACACTACTGCTCAAATTGCATCATTACAAATAACTACTTGCATCATAATATATCGACATTGCCTGGAACGGGTAAAGGTATTTTAGTTCAAGGGGGGCAAAATATAGAAATATCCTATTGTGTATTGGATTCTAATGATCGGTACAGTATATGGATCAATGGAGGTGCTAACAATTCTATCATCAATAACACAGTTCTCCATACGTTAACAGAAAATGGTATCTATTCAACGGGAACCGATATTATTGTTAAAAATAATATCGTTGCATGGAGTAATCTAGAGGGTATAGGAGTAACTAATTTGATCAATTTTATCCACGATTATAACTGTTTCTATGAGAACGGTGGTGTAGGTAATATTGGACTGGCCACGATCGGAGGCATGGTAGCACAACCCATCGGTCCTCATTCCATAGACGCCGATCCCATGCTGATCGATATCGATAATCAAAATTACCATCTGTCACTCGGATCACCGTGTCTCGGCGCCGGCGAAAATGGCGTGGATATCGGGGCCATGGGATGTCAACAATTGACATGCCTGCTGGGCGACGTCAATGACGATGGCGAGGTCACGCCGGGCGATGCGCTGTGCGCGTTTTATATCTACCTCTACGGTGGCGTGCCGCCGGCCGAATGCGATAATCCCTGCGCCCTGACTGCCGCGGACATCAACTGCACCCCCGATGGCATCACCCCCGGCGATGCACTGTACATCTTCCAGGCCTATCTCAACGACATCGACCCGCCGCTCGACTGTAAACCCGGTGCGTTCATGGCGAAATCGATCGCAGAAGAACAGACCAGGCAGCTGACCATTCCGAGTTTCGTCAGAAAAGCTGACGACGAGGTCATCGTCCCACTGCAGATTAATGCCGCCTCCGGGGTCAGCGCCTTCGGTTTGTGCCTGAGCTATCCGGCCGATTTATTGACCTTTATTAACGCCTGCAACGGAGATCTGACCGAGGGATGGGAATTCCTCGAGGCGAATGAAACCGAGCCGGGACTATTAGTCATCGGTGGCTTCCATCAATCCCTTATTCTTTCTAACGATCTGGGGAATCTGGTGCAGCTGACGTTTCGGGTCAATATGGGGGCCAAGGGGGAAGGTGAATTTATGATATTTGATCCGACGGACGATCTGCTCCAGGCGACGGCAACGCCGGCTAAATTCAGTATAACTAATGAGGGCATCGGCATGATGGGCGCTTCTCAACTACCGACGGACTATACGCTGCAACAAAATTATCCCAATCCATTCAATCTGGAGACGAGGATCAATTACGCGCTGCCTGAGGACGGACACGTCACCATCAAAATCTTCAACCTGCTGGGCATGGAGGTGGAGACACTGGTCGATGATTACAAAAATGCGGGATATTACTCGCTGGTCTGGAACGGCAGGAACCAGATT
>JAFGOE010000053.1 GCA_016926625.1 Candidatus Zhuqueibacterota bacterium | reverse complement strand
GATCTGATCGCGCTGATGTGAGCGGCCTTTATACCATGCACGATCCCGACATCCCCCTGAATCCCCCTTCAAAAGGGGGACTTGGTGTGGAGTACATACGGTAGCTGTTGCCGCTTTGTGGTGGTGAGAGATGGTGTTTATCAGAAATAAAAGAAAATGTCTTGAAATTATATTAAAAATTAAATAAAAAATACTGCGAAATAATATTAATATATGGAACAATAATAGTAATAATTTGTAAATAACAATATAACGCGGTTTAAAAGTATTATATAATTTTTGGGTTCTTAGACTGGAATAAACTTTAAATGCACCGCAATTATCACATTCCATATGATCCCTCACTCAAAGAAAAAGCAAGAGACCTTCGTAAGAATCAAACATATTCAGAAAAAATACTCTGGAATGCTATTCGACGTCGCGAATTAGGCTATGAATTCCACAGACAGGTACCGATGCTCAATTATATAGCTGATTTTTATTGTCATGAGCTCAGATTAGCAATTGAAATTGATGGCATCTCTCATGACACCGATCATGCTAAACTCTACGACAAGGAGCGACAATATTTATTAGAAAATGCAGGAGTCCGATTCTTGAGGTTTAGAGATGAGTTAGTCAAGGAGGATCCTGATCGTGTCGTTAACGAGATTGAGGCATGGATAAAGGCGAATAAGAAATAAGTACTGATTATGATGGTTTTGGGATATTTTCTGTGTTACCGTGTATGATCCCGACATCCCCCTGAATCCCCCTTCAGAAGGGGGACTGTTGCGGAGCGAATATTACGTTGTTGCTGCTTTGTGGTGGTGGGAGAAGGTGTTTAGTGTATGTAGCGCCTGCAGTAGTTTCCCCCTTGTGAAGGGGGAACAAGGGGGATGTAGGTGACGGCTGTTTGGCAGGAGATTTACGCGAAAAGATTGTGATCTGATGGCGCTGATGTGAGCGGCCTTTATACCATGCACGATCCCGACATCCCCCTGAATCCCCCTTCAAAAGGGGGACCTGGTGTGGTGCATATACGATATTTATTGCTGCTTAGAGCAGGCCTTCGTCGGCGAAGCTGAAGTAGCCATGAGTGGCGATGATGATGTGGTCGAGCACGTTGATGCCGACGACCTGACAGGCATTGATCAGACGCGTGGTGATCTGCTTGTCGTCGCGACTCGGTGCAGGGTCACCACTGGGATGATTGTGGATAAACACGATCGATGCAGCGGCTGCATTGAGGGCTTCTCTGACGATCTCCCTGGGATTGACCAGGCTCTCGGTGAGACTGCCCTCGAAAATCGTCTTTTCCGCAATCAACGTGTTGCGCGAGGTGAGGAGCACAACTTTAAAGACCTCGCGTTCCATATTTTTGAGATAAGGTCCGAGCAGGTTGTACACATCCTCGGCCGATTCGATCTTGCGTTTTTCCTGGTATGATGAGGTGTTAAATCGCTTCCCGATTTCCAATGCGGCCTTCACCTGCGCCGCCTTGGCCGGGCCGATGCCGTTGAGTTGGCATAGTTCTGCGACGGATTTTGAATCGATCCCCTGAAATCCGCCAAAATGATTCAATAGGGTGCGGGCGAGTCCGATCGCAGTGTCCTCTCGTCCGCCCACCCGTAATAAAATCGCTAATAACTCCGCATCAGTCAGCTTATCCGGTCCCCATTTAATCAGTCGTTCTCTCGGTCGTTCCGCTTCCGGCCAGTCCTTAATTGTCGTTGTATAGCGTTTCATCTTCGTTTACTGAGTACGGCGACTCCTATTATCCCTCCTAGTAATCCGAACACCGCGTTAATTACCAATCCTAAAGCCGTCTCCAGCATGAAGAAACCTCCTCTATTCTCCATCAACCCTCTGAGAAGTTCTTCGGTTTCAGGGGGAATTTCTTCGGCGTATTCCATCATCTGCTCTATCATTTCAGCAGAGTTAATTCCGATAATCTGTTCCAGTATGGTCGATATAACCAGTCCAAAAATTCCGGCTAATAGTCCAAGCAACGCTCCGTCATTATAGGTGAGGGGCGTGTCGACTAAATTTTTCTTGTAAAAATAGACTGCAAAAAATCCTCCCAGGATGACGCCCGCGCAGCAGAAACAGTTGATGAAATTTAGAAACGGTATTCCTGAAATGACGCCGATGATGGCACCGCCAATGACCGCCGGAACGAGTTTGTCGGGTTTTGAATTCATCCGATCCTCCTTATTTGTTGATCTGATGGTTTGCTATATGGCCACTTTAATCCATGCACTGAGTCTTACGGATCAACTTGATCCAGGATGAAAAACTTCATCCACCATCGAAAAGTCGCTTCCTGGAATTTAATTCGACTCCATTCAGCACGGCTTTAGTGATGAGCGCTGTGGCCTTTTGTGTTGCATCGTATAGTGAAAAACTCTGATATATTAACTGCCTAATTTTTTCCAACGAATATTACAGAATCCTGGGACTGCGTACCAGGACGCCGTGAAACCGAGTATGAATCCGGTAAAAAGTCGTGTAAACTCCGTATTTTGCCAAAAGCCGGTGATATTTAAACCAATATCCAGCGCAACGGGGACACCTGAGAGCAGCAGCAGTTTCCTGTCAGGAATCTGCTTTATTTTCATGCTATGGAACAGCGGGTAGGAAAGCGATCCGGCCAGAAAGCCGAAATAGAGACCGCTGCATCGACTGCAAACGGCCAGCTGTTTACCGAAGATCGAAAACGATCGGTCAGGCATTTGATGACATATCTTTGAGAAAAAGAAGTAAATCAGGCCTGAAGAAATATTGTGGTGAAGATGAGCCAACAGCGGTGCTGCTACGATCATCACACACCACATGATCGCTCCCAAAAGTAAATAGACGTACGATCGGTACGTACTATCTGTATCCAATGGATTATTTATCTCCTGGTTCGTCATAGGGCATCGACATTTTTTGTTCCATCGCTTTGACGCGATTATCCAGTTCAGCCAGTATATGGTCTAAAATTTCTTGCCATTTTTCCGGATCTTCGTTGTAGTAGGTGATAGTGGCCATAAATGATTCTTCAGTAACACGATAATGGGAGAAAATGCTGTCGACAAATGAGGATCTGGTATTGAAAGGTATTAGATCGATGCGACTCACCACGTCGCAATAGAGATCTACAAACATCTCTTCATCCATGATATCGGGTTTATCCTCAGATCTGGCACAGGTCAGTAATAACAGCATCACAAGAAAGTAGAATCGTTTCATGGATTAACCTCTGTTTTTAGATATGTAAATATAAGATAATTTAATCGCATATACAAGTAAATTTTGGTTGCATTTGAACTGGGTGTTTGTATATTATAGTTATGATGAACATCAGGGATAGACTAAAAATATATGACTCTTTAAATACGCCGCCAGAGCAGAAGAGGAAAAAGAACCTGGTCAAGCAGGATCTGAGCGTGCATCTGGGATACAGCCATGAGGAGACTCCTTTTGGACCGATCTTTTTGCGTACAAAAATTTTTAATGTCGATCACGAGCACGGCAACGTCCGACTGGAGCAGTTCAGGGAGATCAGCAGGGATTCTCTGTCACTCATCGGCAGAGACGACTACTTATCCAACGTCGATCCATCTCGTATGGTGTACTTTGATACGGAAACGACTGGTCTATCGAGCGGTACCGGAAGTTATATATTCTTAGCCGGCGTGGGGTATTTTGAGGATTCCCGATTCGTCGTTAAGCAATACTTCTTAAGGGATTATGACGAGGAATCGGCTTTCCTATATGCCGTCAATGAAGCGTTGAAACCTTTCGCATGTATCGTCACCTATAATGGCAAGAGTTATGATTGGCCGCTTTTACAAACAAGGTTGACGTGTAACAGGTTGCGTGCACCGGCGGGCCTCGTGCATCACATCGATTTACTCCATCATGCTCGCCGCATTTGGAAACGGCGTCTCGATAGTTGCAGTCTCGATACCATCGAACGTGATGTTTTGAACTATTTCCGTTACGATGATACGCCCGGATACCTGATCCCGGGCATCTATTTCAATTATCTTCGTGATTATCAATTCGAGCCGATCGAGGGGATAATTGAACACAATCTAAATGATATCATCTCCCTGGCCGCGCTATTGATCAAATCCGATCAAATTATAAAAAATCCTCTGAGCAGCCTTGATCATTTTCTCGACCTGTATAGTCTGGCTCACTATTATGATCAGATTCAGCGATACGAAGAAAGCGCTGTTCTTTATCAAACATTGATGGATATGCGATCGGATACGCGTCTCATGAACGACGTCAAGATGAAGTTGGGTTATTGCTATAAGCGGTTAAATGATTGGGACCGGGCGATTCAACTATGGGAGGAATCGATCGAAATTGGATGCTTTCGGGTGGATGCCTATATCGAATTAGCCAAGTACCACGAGCACCGGTCCGGAGAATTAGGACGGGCCATTATGGTGGTACAACGCGCCCTGGCGTCCATCGAGGTCATCGAACAACTGCGGACAAACGACGATTATACGAATTACCGGGCTGAATTAACATCGCGGCTGAACCGTCTCACCGAAAAAATCTCCAAACTCGATCACCCTGCTGAGCCGTGATCGAAACAAATTGTGCTAATATTAGCACACTCCTTCATAAACATTAATTTAAGTCTTGACATTATTTATTTTTTTTCTTATTTTAGATAATTAGTTTTTTTACGTCTATATTTTTAATTTGACAAAATACATTTCAAATATTGAACATGTTATCCTAGAGGAGGAACAATGGCTATTAACGTTGCAATCAATGGATTTGGTAGAATTGGTCGGTTGGTTTATCGTATTATGGAAAAGAACGATGCGTTCGATGTTGTTCAAATAAATGATTTAACGGATGCCGAAACGTTAGGATTTTTATTGAAATATGATTCGATCCACGGAAAGTTCAAGGGAGATATCAAGATTAAACAAAATTCGATCGTGGTGAATGGTAATGAAATTCTGGTATCAGCAGAAAAAGATCCAGCTAATCTACCCTGGAGCAAATTAGGGGTCGATATGGTTGTGGAAGCGACCGGTGTATTTCGCAAGCGAGAGCAGATTGAGAAGCATCTTCAGGCAGGTGCCAAGAAAGTGTTGTTAACAGTCCCGGCGAAAGATAAGATCGATGCGACCATCGTACTGGGTGTCAATGATGAGGCGTTAAAATCCACTGATAAAATTGTATCGAACGCTTCCTGCACCACAAACTGTTTAGCACCGATTGCTAAAATACTGCATGACGAATTTGGGATAAAGCGTGGTTTAATGACGACCATTCATGCTTATACAAATGATCAACGAATTTTAGATTTACCTCATAAGGATTTAAGAAGAGCACGTGCTGCCGCGATGTCGATGATTCCGACGACGACGGGTGCAGCCAAGGCCGTTGGCGAGGTAATCCCTGAGTTAAAGGGTAAAATCGATGGTATGGCGATACGTGTCCCGACTCCGGATGGTTCTGTGGTTGATTTTGTGGCTGAACTAGAAAGGAATGTGACTGCAGAAGAGGTGAATGCCGCCGTTAAGAAGGCTGCTGAAGGCCGGCTGAAGGGTATCGTCGAGTATGTTGATGATCCTATCGTCTCTATCGATGTCGTGGGTAATCCTCATTCCAGCGTTTTTGATTCGCTATCCACGATGGTGGTCGAAGGCAATCTGGTTAAGATTGTCTCCTGGTACGATAATGAATGGGGTTACTCCAATCGCGTCGTCGATTTGATCGAGAAGATGTATAACATATAGACGATTAATTACAGCTTAAATGGAACTTTTTACATAGAAAAGTAGGTATAAGACGTTGCGACGAAAATTTATTGCTGGAAATTGGAAGATGAACAAGACGGTTCCCGAGTCAGTTCAATTTGCCCGGGACCTCGTCTCTGAAATCGAGACATATACACATCATGATATTCTAATCTGTGTTCCGTTTACTGCATTGGTCCCGGTGCATGATGTGGTGAAGGGATCAAACGTAAAGCTTGGTGCGCAGAACATGCATTATGCAGACAGCGGAGCCTATACGGGTGAGATCTCAGCTTCGATGTTGGAGACAGCGGGCTGCGATTACGTTATTATCGGACACAGTGAGAGGCGTCAGTACTTTGGCGAGACCAATGAGATTTTGAATAAGAAAATGCTGAAAGTCGTTCAAACCGCTTTATTACCCATTTTTTGTGTCGGTGAGGTATTGGAACAGAGAAAAGCAGGTGATACGGAAAGAGTGGTCGAGGAGCAGATCAGAACGGGTTTGCAGGGACTGAGCGCGTCGGACTTAAGCAAAGTGACGATCGCTTATGAGCCGGTATGGGCGATTGGCACAGGGGAGACGGCTACTCCTGATCAGGCAGAAGAAGTTCATAAACATATTCGCAGAGTTATAAAAAATCTATACGATGAGAACATCGCCAATACGTTGCGTATTCAGTATGGTGGTAGCGTGAATCCGTCCAATACCGTAGAATTATTACAGCGAGCGGATATAGACGGTGCACTGATCGGCGGTGCCAGTTTAAAGGTTGAATCCTTTGTTGAAATGATTAAAATAGCCGATCGACTTTAAAACAGATTTGGAGAAAAGATGTATACTTTCTTAATTATATTACACGTTTTAGTATGTATCGTTCTATCGGTGGTAATTCTATTGCAGTCCAGCAAAGGCGGTGGTCTTGCCGGAGTTTTCGGAGGTGGTGGAATGGGAGCAGTCTTTGGTGGTAGAGGTGCAGCGACGTTTTTGAGCCGTGTTACCACGATTGCAGCGACTGTTTTCATGCTGCTTTCATTACTTCTGGGATTAATAACCAGAGGAACGCAAACTGCCAGCAGTATTGTGAGCGAGGAACGCTCAAGGGCTCGTGTATCGTCTCCTGCTGATGTATTACCGACAGTCCCGACAGAGGGTGTTCAAGAAGAAACTTTCCCGATGCCAGCACAATCGGAGAGTAATGAAGAGACAGCACCTCCGGAGAGCGAGTAATCGATTTAAGGAGCAAATCGCCGAAGTGGTGGAATTGGCAGACACGCTATCTTGAGGGGGTAGTGCCTAATTGGTGTGCGGGTTCAAATCCCGCCTTCGGCACGATATTTAGTAATCCGTTAATTTAACAGTTGGGAGGAGGAAAATTTCCATGAATTTTCTAACTAAACTTGTTACGTTCGTTTTGGTCATCTTCTTGTTAGTTCCGCTCGTGGTATCGTCTGTGAATGCGCAGGATGATTATCAGAAGCAATTAGAAGAATATGAAAAACAAAAACAATTAATTGAAGAAGAAAATAAGAAGAAACTTCAAGAGGTTGAGGCAGCGAAACAGGAAAATGCTGCAAAACAGCTCATTAATCAGGGTAATACGTTTTTAAAGAAGAACCAGTGGCAGGAAGCTTTGGACGCGTACGAAAAATCTCTTTCCTATGATCCGAATCAGCCGAAGGCTTTCTATGGGAAAGGTTACGCACTTAAGAAGTTAAATCGTTACAATGATGCAGTAGTGGCCTATCAGAAGGCTACGCAACTGGATCCGTTGTACAGTGAGGCATACCTGTCCATGGCGATGTTGTATCGTCAATTGAAGCAGTATGATTACGCGCTGACTGCCTGTCTAGCGGCTGTCCAGACCGATTCGACATCTTACAAGGCCTTATATGAGTTGGGTACGATCTACACCCAAAAAGGCGACAATGAGAAAGCAGTTGAAGCTTATCAGCAAGTAATCAACATTAAACCCGATCATTACTTGTCATACAATGCGATGGGTCTGGCTTATGAGGACATGAGTCAAACCGACAAAGCGGTTGAAGCCTATAAAAAATCGCTGGAAGTTAAGCCGGATAGAGACTTAACCCACTATCGTTTGGCAGCTCTATACAATAAGATCGGAAAGCATGATCTTGCTCTTCAATCAGCATTAGCGAGTCTTCAGGAGAAGGCCCGGAAAAATGGTCAAGCTGCATTTGAAGCAGGATTAGCCTATGAGAAACTAGGTCAGTATGACAATGCCATTAAATATTATCAGATGGCAGGCAGTGAGGATAGACGGTGGAAGAAGAGTGCCGATTATCAGATTGAAATGATAAATAAACGATTGAAATAATAAATTATTTACGTCGTGATGTTTGATCTTTAAAAAATATGCCCCATCATATCATGGGGCATATTTTTTTACGAGAAGTCAGTAAAAGTAGCTGAATATGCCAGGAAGGGAAATGGTATGAACAGACGAGACTTTTTAAAAAAAGGATTTCAAATAAGTGCAGCCTCCATAGCCGCATTGAACGGTTATGTGCCCAATCTGTTCGCGCGGACGGAGTCTTTTTATGAGACCCGTGATCTTGCCTACGTGACTAACGGATCACCTGCGGAGATGGTACGTAAGGCGGTAGAGCTGATGGGCGGCATCGGGACTTACGTAAAAAAGGGTGACATTGTGGCCATCAAACCCAATATTGGTTGGGCTCGGCGACCGGAACAGGCGGCTGATACCAATCCGGAAGTCGTTGCCGCAATCATCGAGTTATGCAAGAGCGCGGGCGCACGGAAGGTCAAGGTTTTCGATAATACATGTAACGAGGCCAAACGTTGCTATCGTTTGAGCGGCATCGAGAAAGCAGCGAAGGAAGCAGGCGCGGAGGTAAGCTTCGTTTACAGCCAGAAGTTCAAGACCGTGAAGATTCCGCAGGGATCCGCTATTAAATCATGGGAATTTTATTCAGATGCGTTGGATGCAGACGTGTTCATCAATGTTCCGATCGCCAAACACCATTCGCTTACCGGTCTGACAATGGGTATCAAGAATATTATGGGAATTCTTGGTGGAAATCGTGGACAAATTCATAATAATTTTGATCAAAAAATTGCAGAATTAAATTCGATCATTCGACCTCAGCTCACAATTCTCGATTGTGTCAATATCATGTTGCGGAACGGTCCTCAGGGTGGTAATCTCGACGATATTAAAAACATCAATACGATCATCGCTGGTGTCGACCGTGTAGCAGTAGATTCTCTGGGTGCGACGATGTTTGGTAAGCAAGGGAGTGATATTGGTCATATACGAGAAGCACATAAGATCGGTCTCGGTGAAATCGATCTTAGCAAAGCGAATATAAAAAAGTATAATTTTAAAGCATAATAAGCTAATAAACGGGTGATTCGTGTTATGAGTCGTATTCGAAGGATTTCTCAGTTCGCATTTCTGGCACTTTTTATTTTTCTGTTTTTTAAGACAACCTTCCCATTCGAATCATGGATCCCGGTCGATCTGTTCTTAAAAGCGGATCCGTTAGTGGCTTTTGCGACCATGATCTCATCCCGGGAAGTGATCAGCACCTTATTGCTTTTTTCCGCCTTTGTCTTGCTGTTGAGTGTACTGGTCGGACGATATTTTTGTGGTTGGGTTTGTCCCTTAGGTACCTGTATCGATATAGGCGATCATCTGCATCGGTTACCCAAAAAAAATCCAACCAAATCGCTGCGAAAATATCGCATCGTTAAATACACAATTTTAGTCGGCGTACTGTTCGCTGCCATTTTCTCTGTGCAGCTCATCTGGTTCTTTGATCCGATCTCCTTAATTACGCGATCGTTTACGGTGACTATTTTTCCACTGTTTGCATTTATAGTCGAGGGGACGTTATCATTCTTTATTCGCATCGGTTTGTTCGAAGATAGTATCTTTTCGATTTACGATTCGTTACGGGGGACGATTATCCCGGTCGAATCCCTGTTTTTCCGGCAGAGTGTTTTTATTCTGGTCTTATTCGCAATTATTCTGCTGTTAGGTCGTTTTACTCGGCGGTTCTGGTGTCGCTATCTGTGTCCCCTTGGTGCTTTATTTGCATTTTTTTCGAAATTCAGATTGTCCAAACGTATTGTTACGGATAAGTGTATCTCATGTGGTAAATGTTATCGTGAATGTAAAATGGATGCGATCAGTGAGGATTTTCAGAATTTTTCGCATTCGGAGTGTATTGAGTGTATGAATTGTGTGACAGTATGTCCCACGGATGCATTTCAGTATTCATTAAAATTGAGACCCACAGTAGAGAAAATCGATTTCAGCCGGCGTCGGTTTATTCATTCTGGATTAGCCGGATTATTAGCGGTCGGAGCGACTAAAACAGCGTTCATTGATAAGGAGAAATCGGGAACGTTGATTCGTCCTCCTGGATCCCTGCCAGAGAACGAGTTTTTGGATCGATGTGTTCGCTGCCATGAGTGCATTAAAATATGCTCTACAACGGGCAAATATTTGCAGCCAGCGATCCTGGAAGGGGGTTGGGAGGCGTTATTGACGCCGATAGGTAATCCTCGCTTTGGGTATTGTGAATACGATTGTAACCTGTGTGGATTGGTCTGCCCCACCGGTGCAATTCATGAGTTGACCGTGGAGGAAAAGAAAAAAATTCCTTTGGGAACGGCAAAGTTCGACAAGAGTCGTTGCATACCCTGGTATAAAAACGAAGATTGTCTGGTCTGCGAAGAGCATTGTCCTATCGCAGATAAGGCGATCAAATTTGACATCAGATCGGTTCAGGTGCATGATGGTAGTCTTCGGGAAGTCAAGTATCCCTATGTGGATGAGGATTTATGCGTCGGGTGTGGTATCTGTGTGGCGAAGTGTCCTCTTGATGGAAAAGCCGGTATTTTCCTGACGAATTATCGACAGGAGAGATGGATCGAATAGTCGACTGGATTAAAGTGAGGGTAAAGCTATGCCAAGTTTGATGCCTGGTGTACCTGGAGCCAAAGAAGCATATGGAATTTCCGTTATCAGAGATGATCTTCGTATAAAGATTCCCCCCAAAGCCTTTGAGAGATATGGATTAAGTACAGAAGACAGAGTCGTGTTGACGACGATGCATCGCGGTGAAAGCGGTTTTGCGCTACTTAATGAGAGCAGGGCGACGGAGACAGTATTCAAGAAATACATTGATCAAATCGATGAATTCTATCTGATCTACTGGTTCTTAAAGAAAGCGTACGTTCAAATCCCTATCGGTGACATGACAATACGAATGACACCCGACATATTGCGAGCCTTCCATTTAAAAAAGGGTGATCGATTGTTGGTGATAAAGGGGGCTTTGATAGGAATGAGCTTTACGTTAGTCGACATCTGGAAAACTAAATTCGCCCAGCGAGGATTGCATGAAGCTATCGCTAATATGGAGAAGCTGGAGATCTTTTAATAAAAATCGTATCGGATTTGACAAAACATAGAGCACGGCAGTATGCCTGATCATGCAGGTGATGAACTTGACATGAATCAATGTGTTCATGTTGGAAAAGAATTAACGAATTACATGGTATCGACAGATCATGGGCAAAAGTATTGTAACCATTACTCAAAACGTTACAGACAACGAGGAAGTCAACATAACTTTGGATTACGGAGCCGAGCACGGTGAGTATTACCAACAGATCGAAGATGCCATCTATCGTTGTTTTTTAGACAAAAAGTACAAAATTGTGCTCGATCTGAACAACATCAAATATCCACCCACAAAATTAATTTCACTTTTTATTGAAGCAGCCAATCAGGCCAGGCGATTGGGTGGGTATTTAAAGCCCATCAATTTAGGCAAATCGACCGAGAACAATCTGATGTCATTCAATGCGGCTTCATATCTCTCACTTTCAGAATCCGAAGCATATGCGATCTTTGATTATGATGAAGAACTGGCCCAAGAATATTTTAAAAAGTCGGCTAAAGTCAATCCAATAGGTAAATCGCCTAAGACGGTGACATCGGATTCAAACGCGAGGCGGGATGATATGTCACATGGAGCCCAGGTTGGATCTCAGGCGATCAGCACGATGACGCATCCGATAAAGATTGATACGATACGTGCGCGCAGCGAAATCGATTCATTGTATGAGATTTGTGATTTTGTTACATTGAACGCCAAAGAAGCTGGTTTAAGTTCAACAGAGCGCGGTAAGATCAAGGTTACGGCGTATGAGGCATGTTTAAACGTTATTGAGCATGCATATTTTTCTAACCCGGAAAACTGGATCGAGGTGACAGTCAGTTACGACAAGGAAAAGTTATTCATCTTAATTCACGACTGGGGGCAGGGATTTGATTTCAGTCCGAAGAAGGAATATAATGTTGAACTGGCGGTTCAGAACAGGAAGACCGGCGGCTTCGGTCTGCATATTATTCGAAGGTCGGTCGATGATATCGAGTATGATTCACATCCTGAACTCGGAAATCGTTTGCTACTGGTCAAATTTTTAGACAGGCATCGAGTCGCTTAATAAAATACCCTCCATTGAATACAATTCCCCTGGAAACTTCTATCAAAGGAACTCCCGCTTGCGCCGTACGTTAAATCTGATGAAAATCATTTTACGGAGGTGAGTATCTATGTATTTTGGATTTTTTTCATTAACAGATTTGATGTTATTAGTTCCGGCCATGATATTAGCGTTATATGCTCAATACAAAGTAAAGAGTGTCTATGAAAAATACGCCAGGGTACCCTCTGCGAAAGGGGTTACAGGTGCACAAGTGGCTCATAGTATTTTACAAAACAACAATATCCAAGATGTGGAAATCGAGGAGATCGAGGGCAATCTTTCAGATCATTACGATCCTCGTTCGAAGAAGCTGCGGTTATCGAGTCCAATTTATCGTAGTTCGTCCGTAGCAGCTCTCGGAATTGCGGCCCATGAAGTGGGACATGCGATACAGCATCATCATCAATATGCCCCGTTGAAATGGCGGACATCTATTGTTCCGGTCGCCAGTATCGGATCGAGCATGGCGATACCGCTGTTTATCGCCGGATTATTTATGAATTCCGGTCTTTTGATGGATTTGGGTATTTGGTTTTTTGTTGGTGCAGTACTCTTTCAAATAGTGACATTACCAGTCGAGTTTAATGCCAGTTCCCGGGCGATCGCGCAATTGAGGAACGGTGGTTTTCTTGTGGGAGAAGAAGTAAAATCGGCCCGGCGCGTCTTGAATGCAGCCGCGATGACCTATGTCGCAGCCGCTGCGGTTGCAGTGATGCATCTGTTGCGACTGGTATTACTACGCGGCAGCAGAGATTGATGCGGAGCCTTTATTCATCCAGGGTTGTATGTATGAAGAAAATTATCACGATTATATTGATTGCAGGGGTATTAGGCTGTTTACATGCTCCAGGACTATCCTGGACGGCAGAGCAGGCGAAGGTTGCAGACGATTCTCTCTTGGATGAGTTACAGATCAACCGGGATTTCACAAAAGCTGCCGATTTTATCATTCCATCAGTAGTAAGTATTCATTGTATCAAGGTTTCCGATGATGAAGGAGACTACTGGGAAGGCGACTTCGAGTATGGTGAACTAAACGAAATCTTAAGAGAACCACATAGGTCGATAATGCCGTACACGTTCAAAGAGCGGGGAACCGGCTCCGGGATGATCGTATCGCGTGTGGGACATATCCTGACGAACGTGCATGTCGTTGAGACATCAGAATCCATTGTAGTGACGCTACATGATAAGAGGACATATGAAGCTGAGATATTAGGAATCGATCCGCTGACCGAAATTGCACTGATCAAGATCGACGCTGATCATTTGCAACCGGTGACAATGGGAAATTCTGATCATTGTCGCGTCGGGGAGTGGGTGCTGGCGATCGGCAATCCTCTTGAGTTGAGTGCAACGATAACAGCCGGCATCATCAGCGCCAAAGGACGGGAGATAAACATCAT
>JAFGOE010000006.1 GCA_016926625.1 Candidatus Zhuqueibacterota bacterium | reverse complement strand
TGTAAGTTAAATAATTTATAAATAATTAGAAAAGTATTATTTCGTAGATTATTGTCATATATTAATTTTATAACCGATATATTACAAAAAATTTATTTTTTACTTGATTATTTTGTAAAGATAATGTATCTTATCACTTAGATATTTAACGTTCTTTGAGGTCGTTTTCCATTGGAAATAAATGACAATTTCAAATAATTCCCCTTTCTACACATTAAAAACGAGTTGCCAACCGAGCCGATACTACCTTTTACCCACTATTTAGGTGAGTGTTTTCATTAAAATTTATTCATGTAATAACGTTATTATATTTTTGCACGAAAACACTATTTCGCTGAAGCGATCTAATTATCCAGCATGTCGAACATAAAAATTCGTGCCATCATTATATCGAGTTATCTCATGATTTTCTGTACGCTGATCGATGATTAGTTTTCACAAAGCCTAGCTTCCATATCATATACGATTCATCAGACCCTCTATGATTCACCTTCGACAACTTTTACACATTTCGTACATCCCTCTCAATGGTAAATACCAATTTCGCGTACCTCAATGACACCATGGTTCGATCATTCGAATCAGATCACTCCAGGATTCATTAACAAAAGGGAGGACAAAAAAATAATTGTTAAAATCAGCTTAATTTTTGCAAAGAATTAATGTCAATCAAATTTTTACAAATGAGAGGAGGCTGTACGTATGACGCATTATAAGAAATCATTAATGAAGACGGGTTTAATTTTAATAATTGTCTTGTTACCCGGGCTAGTCTTTGCACAGGATTTGCCGGGCGAACCATCGGGCGGCGATGTCACACCTGTGCTGATACCGGGAAATCCAAGCTGTGCAGATGTCGGATGTGGCGGTGGCGGTTTTAAATTAGAAAAAGCCCCGAATGGTACCTTTCCTCTGACAAGTGCTCACGGTGAATTGACAGCCGGTTTTATCGCTGATCCGTCGAATTCAATTAAAATCGCAAATAGTGACGGCTATTTTTTTGACTGGTCATCCACGCGGCCGGTCTGTACCGTGATCGTAAAAGCTGGCGCCAATGCAGATGTTTACTACTATTACGATCCACCATCCTATGGCGATACCGATTTGCATGCACCACTCAAGCCTGACGATAATCAGTACCGTCAAATAAGCCATGTAGAGTTTTGTCTACCGGGAATTTCGGAGAATCCGGGGATTCAGCTCAAGAAGTACACCAACGGTGAGGATGCGGATCTGCCACCGGGACCGGAGATCCTCGAGGGCAATGCGGTGCATTGGACCTATGTGGTCACCAATACAGGCGATGTACCACTTTCCGGTATCGTGGTGACTGATGATAACGGGACGCCTGCTTATACCGGTGACGACTTCGTCGCGTTACCCGATTTAAGCGGATCTTACAATGTCGGTGATCTGAATATGGATAATCTACTGGATATTACCGAGGTCTGGCAATTTTACTACGATGGTATCGCTATTTCCGGCCAGTATGCGAACATCGCCGTGGTCAAGGGCTATAGCCCGAAGCAGGTCATGGTAACTGACGACGATCCGAGTCACTATGATGGTGATCCTCAGGATCCGAAGATTCATCTTGAGAAACATACCAATGGCGAGGACGCCGATATGCCCACCGGACCGTTGGTCCTGGTAGGCGATGCGATTAAATGGCACTATTATGTGTCCAATCCCGGCAATGTGCCGCTTTCGGCAATAATGATAACCGATGATAATGGTACTCCCGCTGATGTGGGTGATGATTTCATTCCGGTTCCGATCCTGGTATCCAGCTATAATGTAGGTGATGTGAACCAAAACGAGCTGCTTGATGTCGGTGAAACATGGGTATTCGCCGGTGCGGCGACTGCAATCGAAGGCCAGTATGAGAACATCGCCGTGGTCTACGGATATAGCCCGAAACAGGTCATGGTTCAGGACGATGATCCGAGTCATTATTTTGCTGAGATCCCCGGAATTAAGATCGAAGCGGAGAAGTCGGCAGATGCCGAATTGAAACGTACCTACAAATGGACTATCGAAAAATCAGTTTATCCCGATAAATGGGATCTGTTCAAGGGCGATACCGGTACGTCCTTATATACTATTTCTGTCACTAAATCGGCCGCGACCAATGTGATTACCGTTTCCGGAAAGATCTGTGTGACAAATCTCGATCCAGAAATGCCAACAGAGGGGCTGAAGATAGTCGACGAGTTAAAATACAAGACCGCTACCATGACGGATTGGGAACCCGTACCTGGTGCTACGAATACTATCGTCCCCGATGTTCAGATACCCGGAGGTGAAACAAAATGCTATGAGTATTCATTTACGTTTGACGCGATTGAAGGTGCCGAGTATGTCAATGTAGCTATGGTTACAATCACCAACTATTATGGGCATGTCGGTGAAGAATATGCGATCAAAACCTCGAAAGAGATCGGTGAAGTTACGATGCCAACCGAAGAAATATTGAAAGAAATCAACGTCGAGGACACGAACGGTGAAACTTTCCTGTTCACGGAGACCGGTTTTGTGACCTACAAAAAGACATTTGATTGTGATGACGAAGGACTCAATGAAAACACGGCGACCATCGTCGAAACCAAACAATCGGCGAGTGCCTTGGTGATGATCAACTGTCATTCCCTTGAAATTAAAAAGGATGCGAAAACTTCCTATAAACGCCATTACTTTTGGACGATCGATAAATGGGCTGAATATGAGGTGCTCGACCTTAAAGGATGTGTACCAGCAGAAGTCGCGTATAAAGTAACACTGGATACCTCCTATGTCGATGAAGACTTTAAGGTTTGTGGAACGATTTACATCCACAATCCGGCTCCGATACCCGCTACCATCAATAAGATTGAAGATGTAATCGAAGGAGCATTAATGATCGAATTAGAGGATGATGCTCTCACGTTCCCCTATATACTGCAACCTGAGAAGACATTAGAGGTCAAATACTGTGCTACACTGCCGGATGCGGAGACGAGGAAAAATATCGCAAATGTCTACTTACAGAATTTTGATTTTGAATACGTAGAAAGGGAATTGATTGCAACGCCGTCAGGTGAAACCAAATTCTGCGGAGCAGTCGAATTTACATTCGGTGATCCCGAAGAAATCGACGAATGCGTGAAGGTGACCGATACGAATTTCATAGATCCGTTGGCCGAGAAACTCTGTGTCGTTGATGCACCCAGGACGTTCGAATATGTGCTGCCGTTCGGGCCGTATTATTCGACCGGCACGATCACGCATGACAACACAGCCATGTTTGTCACGTGTGACACAAAGACCGAAGGCAAGGATAGCTGGACGCTCACCATCTATGTCAAATGTGAACCCGCAATCGCCGATTTTACGGCCGAGCCGACATCGGGTATCTCACCGTTGGAAGTTCACTTTAAAGATCTTTCGACGAACGCCGCTCGATGGCTGTGGGATTTTGGCGATGGAACGACCAGCGAAGAACAGAACCCTGTCCACATATACCGTAACCCACCACGTAAATACTACACCGTGAAACTCACGGTCTGGGATTGCTGTGAAGAGTACGAAGATTCAATGACTAAAGAAAACTACATCCAGGTGATCCGTCCGACGAGCGTAGGATTCAATGCCTACCCGATCGTCGGGAAACCAGAATTGGAAGTTCAATTCTATAACCTCAGCGGTGGAGTCACTTTACAATGGATCTGGACTTATGGTGATGGCACCCATGAAGAGTTTCGACATAGCACCATGAGCATGATCAATCCAGTCCATACCTATACAGAGGCTGGGTCCTATTCCGTAAGTCTGGAAGGTTCCGGATTGGGTGGCCACGATAAGATGTGCGTGAAGGACCTCATCTATGTGGATGAAGATTACGCCCCACTCGAATTAGTAGAAGGCGGTAAGACGCTCGAAGGTGAGGACTGGAACGATGTCATCGATCACGATGTAATCCCACCGGATGCGAGTGTCGTCGCGATGAAGGGACACGCATGGGCTATCTTCAAATTTGCCGATCTAGAGCCTCGAATGGTTCATAAAATACGTATCCTGTCGAATGATGTACTGGGCTCGAAATATTTGAACCATCTGGCTAAAGATTTTCAATTATGGGTCTCCGAGGATGGCGTTAATTTCACTCCGGGATTCGTTAGCACGCTATCATTCCTGAGCACATGGGAAATCTTTGAATTTGCACCGATAAAGGCGACCTACTTGAAGTTAGTTTTGGTTAACGCCAAAGGTGCAGGATCACCCTATGCGTCGATCTGCGAATTCCAGGTCTTCGGCAAGCCCCAGACATCTCACAAAGATATGTTTGCGTATACCATGGATGCAGCGAATCAAGTCGTTCCGTTACCCACTGAATACGATTTATCTCAGAACTATCCTAATCCGTTTAATCCCGAGACGTCGATCAACTATCAGCTGCCGGAGGATGCGGATGTGCGACTGGATATCTACAACGTTCGTGGTGAGTTGGTGACCACGTTGGTAAATTCACGAACCAACGCCGGTTATCACCGTGCAACATGGAATGCCAAAGATCGTTTCGGAAACGATGTTTCGGGTGGACTCTACTTCTATTCGATTCGAATTACCACTGAAAATGCCGATAACTATGTCTTTACTAAGAAAATGATCCTACTGAAATAATCATCTCTGTCTATTAGAATAAAAAAACCTTCCATTGCATGACGCGATGGAAGGTTTTTTTTATTCGTATCAATGAATGATATTTTTCATGAATTATCAGCACGATTGCCATTTTTTTGTTTTATTTTTAATTATTATTTGTATATTAGGAATAATCACCCGGTTAAATGAATATCGGCATCTTCTTTAAACTTAGCGTTGGAGTAATACCATGAAGGATGTGATATTGATAATCGATAATGGGACTCAGAGTATTCGAGCGATGACCTTCGATGTCAGAGGAAACCTGATAAACAAAGTTCAGGTGAATATAGAACCTTACTTTTCGATTAAACCCGGTTGGGCTGAACAAGAGCCGGAATATTTCTGGGGGAAATTATGCCAGGCGTGCAGGCAGTTAATGCAAAAGACGATTGATTCTGAGATGAATATCAGTGCCGTTGGATTAACATCACAGCGAAGTACTCTCGTTAACGTCGACCGACACGGCAGGCCGCTCAGGCCGGCGATCCATTGGTTGGATCAGCGTCGCATCAAGCCGAAACGAGTGGTCAATCCTATGTCAAATCTTGCCTTCAAATTAGTCAAAATGGACCAGGCCGTAACGTTCGCCTATGCTAATTGCGAATCCAATTGGATTCAGGAGAATCAGCCCGAGATATGGGAGAGGACTCATAAATATTTGTTTCTTTCCGGTTATCTTACCTACATGCTGACCGGTGAATTCGTCGACTCAGTAGGCTGCCAGGTCGGATATGTGCCATTCGACTTCAAAAACTTCTGCTGGGCGAAGCAAGGTCATCTGAACCGGAAAATATTTCCCATGGAAATGGAGAAATTACCGAAACTGGTGCCTCAGACCGAGATCATGGGTGAGATAACCGAAGAGGCATCCAGGGCGATCGGCATCCCGCAAGGAACACCCGTGATCGCCGCTGCCGCAGATAAGGCCTGCGAGATTCTCGGAACAGGAAGTATCACACCCGATATCGCATGTTTAAGTTTCGGAACCACCTGCACAACGTCGGTTTTGACAGAGCGCTATGTTGAAGTCATTCCGTTTATCCCATTGTATCCAAGCGCAATCCCCAATACCTATAATACGGAAATACAGATTTTCAGAGGATTCTGGATGGTGAACTGGTTTAAAATGGAGTTCGGGCATCCCGAAATTGCATTGGCACAGGAACTGAATGTCGTACCAGAAACGCTCTTCGATGAGATGATAGACGATATCCCACCCGGTTCCATGGGACTTTTCCTGCAGCCGTATTGGACTCCCGGCGTAAAAGTGCCCGGACCGGAGGCGAAAGGTGCGATCATCGGATTTGGGGATGTGCACACCAGAGCACACATCTATCGCGCTATTTTGGAAGGACTGGCGTACGCGCTACGCGAAGGCACCGAAAAGACAGTGCAGCGGACGAAGGTCCCGCTGAAATCGATCCGTATTTCGGGCGGAGGATCGCAGAGCGATCGCGCCATGCAGATCACCGCAGACATTTTCAATTTGCCTGCCGAAAGGCCGAAACTTTATGAGACATCCGGACTGGGGGCAGCGGTCGACTGCGCTGTCGGATTGGGATGGTACTCAAATTTTGCAGAGGCGGTTACTGAGATGACGGGTGTAAGCAAGGTATTTGAACCGCACAAAGATTCCAGTGCGCAGTACGAAGAGTTGTATAAGCGAGTGTATAAAAAAATGTACAAAAACTTGAAGCATCTTTACCATGAGATAAAAGATATCACAGGCTATCCTGAACTTTAAAATATTGAGGAGTAAACATGCATTCCGTTGTCATGGTCGCCGGAAAGAGTACCAGAACGTATCCGTTGACATTAACACGTCCCAAACCCGTATTACCGATCATAAATAAACCGCTGATTTTTTATAATCTGGATCAACTTTACGGTATCGTCGATTCCGTCGTATTTATTGTAGGATATCGTAAAGAGATGATCGAAGAATTAGTGGGGGATGAGTACCGGGGAATGAAGATCATCTATCAGGAGCAAAAGGAGCAGCTTGGTACCGGCCATGCCGTATTGCAGGCAGCACCCCATATCACAGATCGATTCATCGTGATGAACGGAGATGATCTGTTTCATGGTGACGACATCAAGAAGCTCATCGAACATCCCTATGGAGCGCTGGCGAAGCAGGTCGATGATCCGTCACAATTTGGTATCATGGAAATCGATAACCGGAGTTACCTTGTCAATTTTATCGAAAAACCGAAAACATATATCAGCAACCTCGTCAATGTCGGCTGTTACATCTTAGAACCGGAGATATTCGACATACTAGCCCGGACTCCAAAAAGTGAACGCGGCGAGATCGAACTACCGGGTGCCATACTGAACGCCTCTAAGCAGCATCCGGTAAAAGTCGTCATTTTGAGCCAATATTGGTTACCGACAGGCTTCCCCTGGGATTTGCTGAACACTCAAGCGCAAATGTTCTCGAATTGGAGAGAAAACAATGTAAACGGAATCGTAGAGGACGGGGCGTTTATGCAAGGTAATGTTCAGATAGGGGAGGGCACCGTCGTGAAGAGCGGTGCACAGATCATCGGTCCAGCCTCTATCGGCCATCATTGCTTGATCGAGTCTGAGGCATACATCGGGCCGTATACGAGCATCGGTCATGGGACTGTCGTCAGGCCGCGATGCCTTATCGAGGATGCGATCGTGTTTGATGGAGTAACGATCGACCACGCATCGATCATACGTCATGCCGTTATCGGCAAGGGATCGTCCATCGGTGAACGATCTCATCTCATTTCACATCACCCTCACGATAAAACAATCAAATCAATGGTGAAAGGAAAATGGATCGACACGCATCTTAACGCACTCGGCGCTATTCTTGCAGATAATGTGACGCTGGGGGCGCAAACCACGATTTTACCCGGAATGAAAATTTGGCCTGGTATCACGACAGACATCGGTCAGGTCGTAGATTCGGATCTGGTTGAGTAATTTAAAGACGATGAATAATCTAATCTAGAGGATATAATCCATGAAAAAAACGACAAAACATCTTATTTATCTGTTTATCTTTCTATCTTCAAGCTCGGTTTTTGCACAGCAGAAAATTACATTGCTGCATACCAACGACATTCATGGCAATTTTACCTCGCGTGAAGCGCGGTCGTCAGAGAATGGGGAAAAATTAACCTACGGCGGTTTTATCGCCTTAAAACATTACGTCGATCAGGTCAAGAAGGAGACCGATTCAAATTATCTGCTGTTCGACGCCGGCGATTTTATGACCGGTACCCCTATCTGCGATATTCAATATCAGGGAGCGTACGGCGGCGCTCTGGTAGCATTTTTAAATTATCTTGATTACGATGGACTAACGTTGGGAAACCATGAATTTGATATTTCGGTCGCCAACGCAGAGGCGTTGATGTGGTTGTGCGATTTTCCCGTTTTTTCCGCCAACCTGTTCAAGAAGAATGGTAAACTGTTCACAGATAAAGCCTACCATATCTATGAAAAGAACGGAATGAAGATCGGCGTGATCGGAATCATCGTCCACGACCTGAGTCCGCTATTGAATAAAACACAGCAGAAACAGATTTACACCGTGGGAGCAGTCGAAATCATTAATAAAATTGCCGAGCGGATCGATGATGAAACCGATGTGATCGTCGTCCTGTCGCACAGCGGGATCGAGCTGGATCGAATGATCGCCGGGCAATTGACTGATAAAGTCGATATCATCATCGGGGGGCACAGCCATACGCGACTGAAGAAGCCGGAGGTTGTGAACGAGATTATCATCGTACAGGCAGGCTCACAGTGCGCAAATTTGGGGCGACTCGATATCACGGTGCAGGACGACCGGGTGGTATCGTACGATGGAAAACTCATCTTTTTGGATAACGAGAACATCATAGAAGATCGTTACCTGGTGGAAGAGGTAAAGAAATATAATCAGATGATCAATGACCAATATGGCAACGTGATCGCCCAACTTAAATCCGA
Organism: Candidatus Zhuqueibacterota bacterium; assembly: GCA_016926625.1. Lineage (GTDB taxonomy): Bacteria > Zhuqueibacterota > Zhuqueibacteria > Thermofontimicrobiales > Thiofontviventaceae > Thiofontadaptatus. Next base: position 2,520 of record JAFGOE010000006.1, on the reverse strand, counting down.
CTGGATCCGTAGTAGTACGGGTGAAAGCAATATCGGTAATTATCTATGCGATCGGGTTCGTGAGTACACCGCGTCAGACATAGCGGTCATGAACAGCGGCGGTATTCGCAAGGGATTAGTTGCCGGACCCGTTACAGGGCTCGATATCAAGGAAATCCTTCCGTTTAATAATCAGATATGTATCACAAAGCTCAACGGCGACCAAATCAGACGAATTGTGGAGACTAATGTTAACGGTTCGCATGAGCAGCATTCAGGAATATTGCAGGTCTCAGGGATAGCCTATCAATATAAAATCAATAAATCGAATAAACCGGAAGTCGTCAAGATATTAATCGGTGGTAAACCACTCGAACCAGATAAAACGTACACCCTGGCGACGGTCGATTACGTGCTCGCCAATGCAGATCAATACTTTGGTTTCGACACGCCGAAGTATGAAAATTTATACGCCCCTGCCGCGGAAACAGTTATCAATTTGACCAAACAAATAGGGGTAATCGATACAAGAGTCGAAGGAAGAATCGTCGAGCTGAAGTAAATAAGATAGGCGTTTCATTTGACGATTCGATCTATTCTTTTTTTGAAAATTTCAAACAGTTAGACATCGTGTCAAAAAGTGATATGTAGGTTATCCGGGAAGGGATCATAAAAAAAGGATGCGATCAAGGACTCAAATTTCTGAATTGGGGGGCATTATTCATGTTATAGGAGTCCCTGAATCACATCCGCTTACAATATAACACATGCTGAACCGTGAAAATGTGATTTAAAACACGTTTCGGGAATTTTATAATTATCAATTAGTTGAAATTAATAAGCTGAAAATATTTTAATTTACAATTAGTTACATATATTTCAACAGGACAGGCCATACAGGAAGCTTTTAAAAAAACAGAAGACAAGATGTTAATATTTCGTAAGATTACGCTCATTATAAAAAAGAAAAAGGCCTTAATTCCTATGTGGGAAAGAAAGGAGGTAAAAAACCCACGAAATTAAGGCCTTGAACTTTGTTTTAAGGTGTATTTAACAACTGCCTAAAATAAAAGTTCCAAAAAAAAATAAAATTTATTAAAAAAATTTTTACCACAGAGGACACAGAGGACACAGAGCCCAGCCCTGCCCCATAAAAAGAAAATATGTTTTATTAGAATTGAAATTCAAATAATACTTAGAGAAATAGTTTTGTAAAAATTTATATTTAATCTTTTAGGTGAGGCGGGGCTCTGTGTTCTCCGTGCACTCTGTGGTTACAGCTTTTGAGAGCAGGTCAGGATTCTTTGCCTTCTGAAGTGAAAAAAAATCTTGCAAAAATCAAAATAATTAATTATCTTCTAAACTTGAAATAATTCATGAAAATAAATGAATATCGGTATTTTGATTCCGGCATACAATGCTGAGAAATATATAAAATCCGTAATCGCTAAAACTCAAGCGATAACATCATATAGAATAGTGGTTGTGGACGATGGTTCCACTGACCATACGGCTGAGCAGTGTAAAAGTATTGGGATAGATGTTCTTTCTCATTCAACAAATAAAGGTAAAGGCGAAGCCTTAAAGAGCGGTTTCATCTATATGATGCAGCACGAATTTGACGCTGTCATCACTCTGGATGCAGACGGACAGCATGATCCGCAGTTCATCCCGGCATTCATCCAGGCTGCACAGGCGGATCAGTACGACATCGTGATTGGTTCACGTATGACTGATCTGAAAGATATGCCGTTTCATCGTCGGCTGAGTAATAAGATCACATCGCTGCTAATTTCGCTGCGCATAGGCCAGAGGGTAGAGGATAGCCAATGCGGATATCGTTTCATAAAAATGGATGTGCTACGGCGTATCGCATTGAAAACTCATTTTTTCGAAACTGAATCGGAAATACTTTTAAAGAGTGGCCTGATGAATTTTAGGATCGGTCATGTACCGATACATACCATTTACGCGGGTGAGTCCACGGCCATGAAACTGGTGATCGATACGCTTCGGTTCATACGGTTATATTTATCCAGTTTTTTTTGGTAATTTACCATGGATGAATTTGATAAAAGACGCGAAAAAATGGTTGCCGAACAATTAATCGAACGAGGGATCAATGATCCAAAGGTCATTGCTGCGGTAAGAAAAGTCGAACGTCATCTATTCATCAGTGAGCAGAACAGAGAAAAAGCCTACGATGACACCCCGGTTCAAATCGATTGTTCGCAAACTATTTCGCAACCCTATATTGTCGCATTAATGACTCAGCTGTTAGGATTGAGCGGAGATAAGGTGGCGCTGGAGATAGGAACCGGTACGGGTTATCAGACTGCCATCCTGGCCGAGATCGCAAAATTCGTCTATTCCATAGAGCGACACCCTTCGCTGGCTGAAAATGCAAAGATCGTATTGTCCGATTGCGGATATTCCAACATCGAAGTGATCATCGCTGATGGTTCACTTGGATTGCCCGAAAAGGCACCGTTTGATGGCATTCTGGTTTCGGCAGCGGCTCCGTCTGTCCCGGATGAGCTG
>JAFGOE010000052.1 GCA_016926625.1 Candidatus Zhuqueibacterota bacterium | reverse complement strand
TACCGCTCAGTTTAATTTCGACCGTAAAACTCTCTCCCGGTCCAACTTCGTAGAGAGCTTCTGAGGGACTGACATCCCATGCGCTTATCCCCATTCCTGTTAATCCCAAAATGAGGACAATCGTCATAAGTGTAACATGATACCTCATACTTACCTCCAATTAATTTGGTTAATGGTTGATTAAATGATGGATTGATTCATTAAATTTTCACATCCACACGATCCGCCGATAACGATGCCAGTGGATAATTCCTCGAGATAAGTCATGCGGGGATCTACTTCTTTGTTGATCATTTTCAGAAGATAACGTACAGCTTTCATGCCTAATTCAACTATAGGTACATGTACCGTGGTCAATCGCGGGTTGAGGAGTCTGCTTGGGAAGATATCATCGAATCCTACTATCGCTAAATCTTTCGGGATCTGAATATTAGAGCTTCTGGCGGCACCGTAGGCACCGATCGCCATCATATCGTTAGCCGCAAAGACCGCCTCGGGTTTTTCTTTCTGGTTCATCAGACGAAGAAGACCGTAATAACCGGATTTCATCGAAAATTCACCGGGTACGATCATGGCCTGATTTAAATCGATATTGTGGGCCAGAAGAGCATCTTTAAAACCGTCGAAGCGCTCTTCAGCGTCGAAATTACCCTCTGGTCCCTTGATCATACCGATCTTCGAATAGTCATGTCCGATCAAATGTTCGGTGATCTTGAAGGCGCCCTGATAATTGTCGATTTTAAAACAGGTCACATGATCGACATTTGCTGCACAATTAAGCATAACCACGGGTCGCTTACTCTTTTGGACGATCGGGGTGACATCTTCGCCTATCTGGGGCGCCATGATGATGACGCCGTCTACTCGTCTTCCGCTCATAAATTCCAATAAGGTTTCAATCGTGTTGCGACGGCTATGGGAGCTCGAGAGCATAATATATCGATTCATGCGATAGGCCTCTTCATCGATGCCACGGATGATCTCGGTGAAGAACTCATCGACTAACTCCGGTAAGATCACACCGATGGTGTCGGTCTGTTTCTTCGACAATCCCCGGGCAAATGGATTGGGCTTATAGTTCAATTCTTTAGCAAGCCGGATAATTTTCTGCCGGGTCTCATCGCGCACCGATTTGCTTCCGTTCAGCGCACGCGAAACCGTGGCGATCGATACACCAGCTCTCTTCGCTATTTCATTGATATTAATTTCCACAACGATCTCTCATAGAGCTAAAAGAAGTGATATAGAGCAATAAGGTTAAGTCAGAATTTTCTCGTTCATGCATCAGTACTCTTCTTCGTTTGATCACGCCCGATCTTAATTAATCGAATGAATCATCCGGATATTCTTCGCTTGTAAACGATTTCAAATAGCATTCAATCGACAACGTTGACAATGCACATTGCAATATTTGATTTACCTTTAAATCGTGAAACAGGATTACATTTCAAAAAACGAGTAATTTTATCAATATGCCATTTAATTACAGAAGATTATGTCTAAAAGAAAATTAGGTGTAGGCTAAATCGTTAGCGTTACCAGAGAACGAACCATCAGGGAGCGTGATCAATAGATCAGAATGCAATTAAGTCGCTTACCGTAATCAATGTAAACGTTTACATTTTTAATATAACTCCAAATCTTTCGTTTGTCAAGTGTTTTTTTTACTTTTTTTGGGGGATTTTTTTAAAGCTTCAGACACGAAGGAAACGAAGATCACGAAGCCCTGCCCCACTCTAAAAGCTTAGCACACGAAGAGCACGAAGAGTCACGAAGACCACGAAGCCCCCCAACCCAACCGAATAAAAATAAAGCTGTCATTGCGAGGCGCCCGCAGGGCTGGCGCCGAAGCAATCCCACCTACTACTGCAGCGAGCATTGGGATTTAGAGAAAGACATTGCATATACTGAGGGGATTGCTTCGTCGCATACCCGTTTCACGGGTACGCTCCTCGCAATGACATTTTCCCATTCAGTTAAGTTGGTTGGATTGGGGGCAGGGCTTCGTGATCTTCGTTGTGCTTCGCGTCTAAAGCTTTTACACATACACTTTAATAATACACCTCGACAACCGCAGGGAATTCGGAGATAACGATATAACTACCCTCAACTTCTGTACAAGGCTTACCGTTAATCACGACTTGACGGGGGCTTATATCTCTAAGATTCCTGAGCTTAATCTTGCCTGCAGGCATCACCAAATCGCCCGATAACTCTACATGATAACCACCATCATTCTTTATGATCGAATAATTCACGATTCCGTAATGCGTCGGCAGATTAGCGATCTCGATACCCTCGGGTGAGTCGAGCCATTCGCGCTTTAATCCCTGCCCGATGAGCAGTGAATTGTTCGCCTCATCCTCGAGGACGAACATGAGCCGCGCCGCGGTGATGAACTCCGAACCGACCCAGGTGTGCGGCATATCGCCGATGAACTCTGGACGCCGAGCATCACGCCAGACGACTTCGGCCCAGTGATTCCAGGGGTGCGGACGCTGGTCACTATAGAAAAAATTGAGCATTCGGTGCGCACGCTCTGCACCGCCCATCACCAGGTAAGCTGCGGCTAACCTGATCTCGTACGGCGTGTAATTATTCCATTCGTACGAAGAATCCAGCCGCTGCGCGAAAAACTCATCGTAGCGGCTGAAGGTATTTCCCAACAGTCTGGCAGGTAAATTCTCCAGCTCCAGGCATGGATACACGGCGATAGCAGTCGAGGTCGCATCGAAATCCCCTAACTCAACACACCCCGGTATATAGTCGATGCCTCGATTCTTGACAGCCAGATCGATCGATTGATATAAATTTACACGAAACCTGTCCCGTGAAGCCGTAAAACGATCGATGTATACGTTTTCCTTCAGTACATTCGCTATTTCCACCGCATCTTTATACCCTCTTATCGCCCAGAAATTATCCCAGTAGGAGTGCATCGGCTTGGCTGAATAGCCCTCATGGCTGATCGATTCCGGCAGAATTCCGTAAAACGCCCTGACTTCATCATCCCCTTGCGCGAAGTAATCCGTGGAGCGCTGACTGACCAGGTAGTCCAAATAATCGATGGCTTTCTTTACCTGATCAAATTTTCCGCGTAAGTACGTCGTATCATGAGTGAATTTGAAATATTGGTAAATCCCGTATATAAATTGACCATTGCTATCGTTTTCCGGTACCGGATCGGGTCCTCTGAAATCGACCACACAGGGAATTTTCCCATTGTCGTATTGGTAGCGGCTGTACCACTCGTAAAAATTACGAGCTGCATCCTGGATACCCAGCTTCAATAACGCGGTGGATGTCATGGAGCCATCACGAATCCATGATCGCTCGTACGAACGCGAACCGGGCTGAATACCGGCGTAATCCTGATTGATCAAAATGTAGGCGAGATTGGAACGGATGGAATGGATCAGACGATCCGCTGACGGCGGTAGATTAAAACGAACCGCATTTAATGTGGATTCCCAGAACTGTGTAACCTCATACATTCCGGTCGTGATGGTTTCCGCTGATAACGGGGGGACATCATCATGAAACGGTATCGCAAGATAGACAACGTGTGATTCCGCGGGTTCAAGATCGAAATGATACCCAAGCGCTCCTGAAGCATACCCGAAATGATCGCTGAGACCTTGTCTTTCAGGTAACGTATTTCTGGCAAGATAGGTTGAAATATCTCCCTGGTCGAATTCCGACGCGCCAAAACCATCCGGCTGTGAGAGGCAGTATATTTTCTTATCATCATTGATCCGGATGAATTGATCCGTGAATTCGATCGATTCGATCTTCGCCGTTCCTCCTGGCCAGTTTAGAAACTGCCAGGGCGGATTGACCTGGAATGGACGTATAGCGAGATATAAGTCGCCAGCAAGGTGGTAATCTGTCACATTTTTGATTGTATAAATAAGATAGAGCACCGAATGATCGGCTTCTCCATGGGCAAAGGCCTTAGCCTCCAGTTGAAGATCTTCGTTTACCCGCAGAACCGATGGAATCGGCAGGTAATCGTCAACCAGATACTGCTGCGTGTGAACATCGTTCCACGTTATCAAATGATCACGATAATACAGAAATGGTTCGATGGAGAAGCAACCTTTATCCACCTCCACCATGCCTTCCTCATTGATCAGCGCCTCATCACGGTCCCCTGTTACACCGACGATGGTCCAGTAGGACTGTTCATTATAGAGATAGCGTGGATAATATCCGCGAGGATGATCCGCCGCGATATGGGCAAAAAATTTCTCCGGGCTCTCAGAGAAATCGATGTCCTTGATCGTTAACTCACGAATAGAGTAACCCTGACCATGGCTGCTCTCATGTAATCGCAGTCGGAGGTATCGCGCTTCGGAGTCCTTGAGGTAGACGTAACTTCTTCCTCCTTTACCATGTGTAACTTTATAGACAATTTCCCAGGTCACACCATCATCGGACAGCAGTATATCGTAGATCCTGGCGTAATCATCCTGATCCCAAACGATTATCAGTCCGCCAAATTCACTGACTTGTTTCAGATCGATGTCGATTCGCTGTGAATCTGGTTGTAAGGCGCTCTTCCATGCGGTACGGCCATCATCATCCATCATGAAATGGGCTGATTTATGAGCAGAGCTTACGGTGAGTAATGGATTAGCGGTGGGCTTTACGGGTTCAGGTTTGTTGAGAAACACGAGCTCATCGATGAAAATCGTGCCTTTCCCTCCTGTTACCGAGGACACGATGAACTCGACCTTGTCGAAACTTGACAACGATCTATCCTCAACAGGGCCCCAGGCAAAATCGATGTCGCGTTTCTTGATGGTTATCTTTTGCCAGATCCTGGGAAACTCATAATTTCTGAATATGCGCCACCATACGTTATCACCGCTGCGATCCAGGATCTTGAATTCCAGGTTGTTGATTTCAGCGTCAGCTTTCAGGTAGAAGGAAAATTCATAATTTTCCGGCAGTTCTGTGGGGAATTGCTTCTGAATGCCGCAATAGCCCGTGCCGGCGGTAAACTCGTAATCGAATTTAATGCATTTACCGTCGTAGCCATCGGTGATAGCAGTATCGATGGACACCGCATCCGAGGCGATGATTTTCCAGCCAGAGGTAGAATCAAAGGAATCGAGCACGTTTTGGGCGTATAGTCCGTTGAAGCAGTGCAGGATCATGAATATGATCGGGAGGGATTTTGTCAGTTGTTTGTGCATACATTATTCCTTAAGTTTTTACATAATCGGAATGTTCTTTATTAAAAAAGCTTTTACCACCGAGAGCACAGAGCCCCATACTACACTAAAAACCTGACCAAAAAGCACACAAAGAACATGCATTACTTATCCAATCACTCAGCCGAATTATTATCTATAATTAAAATATGAAGATTTTTAAGTTGAGCACTTTTACATTCATAATACACAATGTGACGAGACTCCGGAAAGCAAATAGTGATCCCCCGATTGTTTGCGCTTAAGAAAACTATTCAGTTACACAATCACTATGGGCTGAAGAGGCAGGATTCAGAGATTCATAATTTGAAAGAGAAATCGAATCGTTACGAAAGATACTATTTATCTAATGCATTAATTCATTATCGACGAAATCCAAGCCTCTTGAGTCCTCTCAAAATGACAGGATCACGCATGCTGTATTTCCAGATCAGTCCGGAACGCAAGTTTTCTATCATCAACAGGATCGGGCCCTGATCGATGCCGAGATAGTCTTTATTATACCAATCCAGAGTCGGATTGAATGAATCGAGGAAACCGTGGCGACCCCATAACCCCTGGTCGCCATAACGTTCTTTCATCGCCATCAAGGTTGGAATACAAAGTTCAGGTGCAAACACCACCGATCCCCCAGCCGCGGTCGGTGCAATGGTGCCGTCATCATCATGAGTGAGCCCTACCCCGCTGGTGCCCCGTGCCGCATAGGCATTGAATCGTCTGTCCCCAGTATTATATTTCGGCCCCGGCCCGTCACAGGCCGTCAATCCCCACGTCAAAGAGTCGTAACCCGCCCACCCCATGGGATTATCGATCGCATACCGCTGCTGCGCCATGGTGGCGCGCCTCGAATTCTCAAAATAATCGATGCCTTTTTCACGCATATAAGTATCGTAAAGCCCTCGAAAATCCACAAAGATGTGTGAATATTGATGACCAAACAACGGCATGAAGATCACATGACCGAGCTCAGGATAAGGCTCCTTCCAATCGTAATACGCCAGCCATCGTTTATACGCCCTCTCCGCACCTTCATAATTGCTGCCCGCAGCCACGATATACAGAAACAGTGCCTCATTATAGCCGGTCCACCCCAACTTGCTGAAGCCCTCTTCCGGCTTCCATCCCATAGCCACGGTCTGGCCGTAGTCACCACCTTCCGGAAACGTCGCCCAGTCCCATTCCACCCGAAACGTCATCAGATCAGCCAGTCGGCGAATTTCTTGCTCGAGCGAATCAGCATTGTCATAATACTGTGCCGCGAAACGGATTCCCCCCAACAGCCATGCCGTATCCACGGTCGACAGCTCGCAATTCCAGGTGCGCTTCCCGGTCTTCATGTCCAGAAAATGATAGTAGAAGCCACGGTAACCCGTGGCGTCCTTTGCTTTACTCTGGTTCGAGTTCCAAAAGAATTTCAATGCACGATATGTTCGCTCGACCGCCTCGTCACGTGTGATCCATCCACGTTCGGCGCCCACAGCCCAGGCGGCAAT
>JAFGOE010000051.1 GCA_016926625.1 Candidatus Zhuqueibacterota bacterium | reverse complement strand
GGAGATAAGAATTAGCGTGAATAGTAGCTTAATATATGTATTTTGATGTGATTTCATTTGGTTTTAGTTATATAAATTATCGTATGTTAATGTGATTTAAGGTTTAGGTCATTTATAAATAAAATAAAATTGATCAGGATTTTTAATCCGGGCCAAATCCTTTAAGGTGATCCGTCACCGTGTACTGGATAACGCGTCGGAGATGTCCGTTAACGACTGAAGTCGTTACTACAAATTCGTATTGACGCGATATCGTGAATCATTTAACTTAGATCATTTCAGTTTGAATGTAGACTTAGTCGTTCGTGCGATCATCCTGCATCGTTTACTGGATAGCGCGCTGGAGATATCCGATAACGACTGAAGTCGTTACTGCGATTTGATTACGCGTCGTAGATGTTCTTGAACGACTGAAGTCGTTACTACGGATTAAAACGCGCCGAGTAATTTCAGTGCGATGATCAAGATTGAGACCATGAGCACGTAGCGGATAAATTTTTCACCCCCCTTGACCGAGGCGATGGCGCCGAACCATGCGCCCAGAGCCATGCCAACGGCGAGAACGAGTCCGTAGCCCCATTTAACATGTCCGGTGAGTGCAAAGACAATTAACGACGGTATCGTGTAGATGAATATGATAAATACCTTATGCATATTCACGTAAACCAGGCTGATCCTTAAAATGTGATAGAGAGATGTCATGAAGATAAAACCGACCCCGACCTGAATGAATCCGCCGTAGAAACCGATACCGAACATCGCCGGATAGATCAGCCAGCGATGAGGATTGTTATGAAAATCCTCTTCAGAGAACGGCTTATTCATCTTCGGCAGCAGCATGGTCAGAACGATCCCGATCATAATCACGCCGAGTATATTCTGAAACCAGGCATCCGATATGCGTGTCGATACGAGAGCCCCGATGACGGCTCCCGGCAGTGTGTACAGGGATAATTTGAAGCTTAACCCGAACTCATGGAAATTCTGCTTTCGGAATGAGGTGACCGCAAAGACGTTCTGGATCAAAACGCCGATGCGATTGGTCCCATTGGCCACCGTGCTATCGAGTCCCAGAAAAATAAGCGCGGGCAGCGTCAAGCTTGAGCCTCCGCCAGCATTGACATTCAAAAATCCTCCCACAGAGCCGACTAAAAAAAGAATAATCAGATCAGAATAATTTGACATAGGTGTTGTCCGGTTTTGGATTTGTTTTCTTTGTGAAAATGTGTTCAAATTAAAGAGCATGAACCACGAAGCTCACGAAGGACGACACGAAGGACACGAAGAAAAGATTTTACCACAGAGAAGACAGAGATCACAGAGCCCTGCCCAACTTCACCTAATATATTTATTTTTCATCTATAAAAATTGGGGTGGATTTGGGAGGGGCTCTGTGTTCTCTGTGTCCTCTGTGGTGATAAACGCTTTTAGCTTTTCTTCGTGAGCTTCGTGGTTCATGCTTTTACTTAAAACACTCAACTGTGATTTATTTTAAAACCGCACCACCGCCTTGACCACTTTGTCCCTGTACTCCGCCACCGTCTCGAATGCCTCCGCGGCCTGATTCACTGGATACACGTGCGTAATCAGCAACTCCCGATACACTTGATGCTCCTCCACAAAGTGGATTGCCTGGGGCATACACTCGTTCTGCCTGCGCACGTTCTGGATGCAGATCTCCTTACGACGTACCTTGCTGATATCAAACGAGACTCTGTTTACTTCAGGGATGCCGACTAAATACAATGTTCCTCCCGGCTTCAGTAGGTCTATCGCCTGATCCAGAGCATCCTGTTCACCACAGCATTCGAACACGGCATCCATCAGATCCGGCTCTTTTATACTGATTTCCCGCACGACATCCGCTTCCTCCACATTCCCCGCCCAACCGGCACCAAGTTTCCTGGCGATTTCCAAACGGTAATCGAGTTTATCGGTGACATAGATGTCATTGTCCCCTATCGTTTTAAGAATTGAAGTAATACTTAATCCGATGGGACCAACTCCCAAAACCGCAATTTGTTTTCGTTGTATTGAATTCGATAATTTATGGGCGTACATCGCTACCGACAGCGGTTCCACGAGGACAGATTCTATCAGATCTGATTGTTTATCGAGTTTGAAACAGCATTCCTCCGGCATCACGATATATTCGGAGAGACAGCCTTCCAGCTGACCCGGACATCCGAGAAACTTGCCGTTTAAGCACGTATGTTTCCTGTCCGTCAGGCACTGCGAGCATCGGCCGCACGGTACTTGCGGATCGATCGCCACATGATCACCTTTCGTTAATTTGGTTACTTTGCTGCCCGCTTTTTCGACGATCGCCGTGCATTCGTGTCCCATAGTGAACGGGAATTCGATAATCTGATCCCCGATTCCCCCCTGTTTGTAATAATGAATGTCCGATCCACATATCCCGACGACGGCAATTTTTAACAGGACATCCGTTGGATGCTGGATTTCAGGTTTCTGAGTTTCTGTTAGTTCAAGAGTGCGGGGGGCAGTAAGTTTAAGTGTTTTCACGCTAATCTTCTCATAGAATCGTTCGCTGATCTTTAAAATGTATCTAGTTCATATATCGCTTCAGTATATTAAGAAAAAAAAAGAAGGATGTCAACAAGAAAATGGAGGTGATTTTACCAAATTGCCAAGTCGTGGCACCAGCGATACTACATAAAATGTCATGTATGAGGCTGTTAACCGGGACAATCCCTCCGCAACTTTCCAGGACTCCGCATCCGATGTATGTCACTGTTTTCTTCCTTATCGTCAACCTTAATCGATGGCATTGAATTGAGTTTTATTTCAGGCCGACATTTATAATCTCGTGTCACTTTTTTTAAAATTGTATACATCCTTATACATCGATTTCAACTTACTTATTATCAATCGGTAATGCGGTCTAACGAATGGGATTTGGGCAGTTTTGTTACACTTTAATTGCTATAGCGGCTGATTGGTTGAAAGGATGCACGGTTTAATATCTGATAATCAATGAGTTCCATCATGGTCGTGAATCAAAGTATATGGTATTATTTTTGCACATTTTAAATTAAAAATCTATAATAAAATAATTTACTGATAAACCTGTTATTCCGGCACAATACCACCTTCTGAGTACCGTTTTATCCTGTGCTATAAAAATGTAAATGCTGCGCCTGCATTTACCATGGCACTTACTCTATCACAAGCAATTCTCATATTCTCAATGCAACTGTACTTCACCACAATGAATCATACGACTTGCAAGTCAATCACTTAGAAATCGTCATTCTTTTAATTACAATTAAATAAGTCAGATTAAGTTATAGGAGTGCACTATGAGCAAAACGTTTCATATGTTGTTCAGGGGGGTAATGCTGTCATTATGTATCTTTATTTTCATTGAAATCGGCTCCTCCGATGCCCTGGCTCAGGAGGTTATTTCCACACCATCTGTGCCGACAGGTCCAGCGGGATGCTACACCGATATAAGTGCCGATTTCCAAACCGGAGGCGCTGTCAGTAATTACGGGCACGCCGTCGAGTATCAATTCGACTGGGGGGATGGGAATATCTCCACCTGGGGAGATCCTGAAAGGAGTTATACGTATCTTAATGCCGGTATTTATAATGTCAAAGCGCGTGCACGATGCAAAACTCACACGAACATCCTCTCCAGCTGGTCCGCGGCTAAACAGACCACGATAACGAACCATCTATTCGCGATTACTATCAATCCTCCAGGCGCCGGAACCGTTAACTTTAGTCCGATAAAGCCCACCGGCTATGATTATCTGGAAGCCGTGCAGTTACTGGCCGTTCCGGCAGCAGGATATCGATTCCATAACTGGACCGGAGATATGACGTATGATCCGAACCCGGTATACATTAACGCTGAACGAACGATACACGTCACCGCAAATTTTGTGACTGCAGATCCGTTAGTCGTTAAATCGTACCATGCCGTAAAGATACCGTCTTATCTCACTGAGCCGTTGATCGATGGACAGCTCAATGACACCGCATGGGATCTGGTCGACTTCGAATATATGGACAAAGGAGGCGATTTCGGGATCTGGAATGCAGATTGGACCGATGTGGCTAATAATCAGGTCAAATGGAAAGCTATTTGGAGTGCAACGACCAATTGTCTCTATGTAGCAGTCGATGTGATAGATGATGTAAAGGGTACATTCGATAATCGTTCGATCGATCCTCCTCCCTATTAGCCCTTTAATGATGAATCCATCGAATTCTTTATCGACGGTGATAACAGCGACGATCTGTATACAGGTCGTTATGATATCGCACAACATTACCGAGTTTCAGGTCTCAATGCCCATAACCTGAGTCATTTCCCGAATCCCAATGAACACACGATCTATTTGGGAGACGACTTCCTCAGTGCCGTCACCTATTCGGGCACCGCAGGCAATTGGTGCTGCGAGGCTAAATTCAAGATCTTTAATACCCTGAATACCGCTAGAAGGACCCTGAACATCGGTGATATCATCGGATTTGAACTGTGGTATAACGATAGCGACGATAAGATTTTGTTCTCCTCTTCATATGTACGCGAATTTCTTTCAGCCTGGATGTATAGCGGACCAGCCAATAATGACGCATCGCATTTTGGAGACCTTCTCCTGGTGGGTGAACCTGCTCCATCGATCGAGGTATTATCACCGAACGGTGGTGAAGTCCTTATCGTTAATCAACCGTTCGCAATAAACTGGAAGGCGTTCGGTATATCGGGTAATATTCGTATTCAACTTTCTACCGATGGAGGTGCACATTTTGATGTCATAAAATGGCATGAACCGAACGACGGCACCTGTGACTTCGTACCCGAAGCGTATCATGTATCAGATAATTGCATCATAAAAGTGCGCAGCGTCGATGATATGACGATTCAAGACGATAGCGACGCGCCGTTCTCGATCATTCCGGAAAGCACTAAACCCATATATCATGCAAAACGAATTCCGTCCTTTATCAATACGCCAGTACTCGATGGCGTTCCCGATGAACCAATCTGGGACTATGTCTCTTACGCCGAGCTTAAATTCGGTGGTGTCCCGGAATCATGGGGAACTCCCTGGTCAAATTTTGCAGACAATCGGGTCAGTTTTAAAAGTCTATGGAGCGAGGCTGAGAATAAAATCTATGTCGCCGTGTTTGTCGAAGACGACATCAGAGGCACATTGGACCACAGTAATCCCGCTAGCCCCAATTTCATTCCCTGGAAAGATGATTGTATTGAATTCTATACGGATGGCAATCTTAGCGGTGGTGTATATAAAGACACCTATGCGGAAGCACAACAGTGGTTGCTTACCGAGCTCGGTCACATCGCTTTAACGAGTTATCCGGATATCACCAAATATCATGCATACACCGGCGATGCGCTTAGTTACGGTTATGTCCAGGGACTCAATGGCGATTGGGCGATAGAGGCCGAAATGAAGATATTTAATCAATTCCCGACGAACCAAAGGACATTAGCGCTGAACGACATCATCGGGTGGAACGTCTGGTATGACGATTCCGATGACCATACGCTGGTAGGTGGACTCTATAACCGGGACAAACAGGTCGGCTGGTACTATGAGGGTAAGTCATATCACGATGCGGATTATTTCGGTCATTTAAAATTAGAAGGCAATATTCCCTATATTCATGTGCTCTCACCCAATGGCGGCGAATCATACGCGTGTGATTGCTCGATCACCTGGGAATCGCATAACACATCAGGTGCAGTTAAGATTCAATATCTCGACCATGTGCTTTGGAAAGATATTGTGCAGAGCACTGTCGATGACGGTCAGTACGATTGGACGATCCCGAAGGGTAAAATCTTAGCACAATCGAAAATTAGAATAGTCGATGTCGCCGATCAGAAGCTATCCGATGAGAGCGATGACTATTTCTCCATCGATTGTCCTTCTGATTGTAGAATTACGATAACGTATCCGAATGGCGGTGAAACAATTGGCTGTAATATGGAAATCACCTGGACGTCGGTCAATGCAGGCAACCATGTCGGGATTCGATATTTTTGTAAGAACGTTTGGCATGATGTCGTATTAAGTACACCCAATGACGGTTCCTTCGACTGGCATATCCCGGCAAACACGAAGTGCAGTTCCAAAATCAAGATTATTAATTTGGCTAGCACAGGCTGCTGGGATATGAGTGATGGGTATTTCACCATCGACTGTGAGCAAAGCCTCCAGGGTCATATTTATGTCTCCGATGCAAACGGTTGTAAGGGCGAAGACATTAACGTTGATATTCGTATCGATGGTAATCCTGATCCAATCGAAGCCTTCGGTCTGGTTTTCACCTATTGTCCGGATAAACTGACCGTGGTTAACGCAGAGGCTGTCGATTTGACCAAAGATTTCCAATTTTTCGAGTATAACGTGCTGACTCCGGGCAATTTAAACATCGGCGGATTCAATGCGACGGGCATTCCGGCGAACAGCGCAGGTGTAGTTGCCAGGGTTAAGCTGCATATCAAAGAATGCCAGGAAGGTGAAACATGTGTCCTGTCCGTTAAAAACATGGTCGATGACCTCGAATCGTTCATCGTGCACAACGGAACCTTCCTGTGCGAACCGACATGTCTCCTGGGCGATGTGAATATGGATGACCAGATTACGCCAGGGGATGCCTTATGCGCTTTCAATATATACATGAACGGAGGATTCCCGACTCCCGGTTCGGATTGCGACAATGAATGTGCGTTATACTCTGCAGAGGTAAACTGTACTCCTGACGGCATCACACCAGGAGACGCCTTGTATATTTTCAGGGCGTATATGCAGGGCAAGCTACCGCCGCTCGATTGCGATCCTTCGCGCTCTGCACTCACGCGAGGTAAGACGCCAGAAGGGGTAATCGAGATGAGGATTCTTTCCGAGGAAAAGCCAGGATATCTGTCGTGTGAATTGAGCCTGCGTGATGTCGGTCATCTGGCTGCATTTGGATTCGATCTTGGTTATCCCGATGTCCTGCTTTCGTATGAGAGCATGACGCTCTCCGATGTTACCCGGCAATGGGACAGGGTCGAAGTCAGAGAAGCCACTGATGGTGTGCTGCGAATCGGAGGATACACGATGAAGTCCGTGAATGAAGAAAATTCAGTTTCTCTTATTACGTTGACATTCAAAATAATGACTGAGCAGGGTGAAGGCGAAATATGGTTGTTTAACTTAACGGATGATATACAGTTCGCAAAGACTACCTCGAGTGAGTTCGATATCGGAAGCGTACTCAATAATACAGGTGTCGTCGCAGAGGGCTTTAAATTATTCCAGAATTATCCCAATCCATTCAATCCTGAAACCGAGCTAAGCTTCCATATCCCCCGGGAAACACATGTTCGCCTGACTATCTACAATACGCTGGGCTCTGAGATTCGAACATTGACGGACAAAGTGTATGCTAAAGGATTGCATACAATCAGTTGGGATGGCTGTGATGACCAGGGCAAGAGGTTGTCGAGTGGTATTTACTTCTACCGCTTAAAGACCGATAACTTCATGGAAACAAAAAAGATGAGTTTATTGCAATAAGGAAATATTTCCCAATAGACAATAATTTTCTACCGGCACGACGGTAGGGTCAACCGCACTCCAGAATATTCCCAAAGTTCTGGAGTGCGTTTCTATTCTGAGCCGCGGCCAGGCTATCGTGTAAAGACAATACGTTAAGACAGTTCCTGCGCGTGTTATTTTCTTAACATGAAGACCGATCCAATCGGTTATATACAAATCAATTCAAAGACGTTCATCACTTATATCACATCACCACCAGAACCTCATTCTCCTCTTTCATCTCACTAAACGGTACAAAACCGCCATTGAGCTGTTTTCCATTCAGCACGATATATTTCACACCCTTTTGCACGCCGTGCTCATTCTTGACCACGATATTCAAATTGCATCCTCTGAATTTTCTCGTTACGCTAAATCCCTTCCAGTTTTCCGGAATGCAGGGATCGATTTGCAATCCCTCATATTCCGGCCTTATGCCCAGAATATAGTGTGTGATCGCATAATACGTCCATGTGGCCGAGCCGGTCAACCACGGTATACGCGAGGCGCCATGGCGGGGACTGTAAGGCGTATGGGTCGATTGCGACAGGACGTACGGCTCGATCTCACGAATATCGGCCATTTTATTTTGCGCAGCCGGTAAATACGCCCGTAAGTACTCGTAAGCGCGATGGCCGTTGCCCAGCATCGCCTCCGCGATCACGGCCCAACCCTGCGTATGCAGGAATATACCCCCGTTTTCCTTCAGTCCTCGATTAAATAACTGCGCCTTGACAATCGTGTAATCGGTATCGGTATAGGGCGGATCGCAGAGCATGATGCCGTAGTCTGTGGCCAACCGTTCATGCACTTTCTCCATGGCCGATGCTGCCTGCCCTGGCGTGGCAACGCCACTCATGATCGCCCATACCTGGGGATTTAAGTAAATCTGTCCCTCAGGCACATCTTTGGAGCCGAACTTCATCCCGTTATCGTGATATCCACGCATGAACCACTCGCCATCCCAGGCGTAGCGGTGAATATTCAAATCCAAATCTTGTAAGCATTGCACCGCCCATTCCTGCTCCATGCTTTCGTGTAATAACTCGGCGACTTCAATATACGTCGCCAACGCGTACCGTAACTGCATGGCAACCATAATCGATTCGCCATGATAGCCTAATCGCAGGCAATCGTTCCAATCAGCCCGCAATCCCAATGGGAAACCATGCGTACCCAGTCGCTCAAGTGAAAAATTAATAGCTCTCTTCATATGCATATAAACGCTATCTTTACCTTCATCAGCATAAGGTAGCACTTTATGATAGAAATCAATATCACCCGATTCTTTAACATACTCCGGTATCGCATTGAAAAGCCAGAGGGTATCGTCCGATCGATAGTCGTCTTTTTCGGGTGCTTTTTCGCGACCCGGGGTATGACTGGTAGGCAAAACGACCGGCATGGCGCCACCCGTCGATACCTGACCGGTGATCATCATCTCGAGTCGCTCCTTTACCTCTCCGGTTATCGCATGAGTGACCCCCATAAAATCCTGAACCGTGTCGCGATAACCGAGTCCGTCGCGATCAACACCTGTGTAGATCAGGCTGGCCGCTCTAGACCAGGAAAACGTGATCAGATTGTTATACAAGCCCCAGGTGTTGATGGTGCTGTTCAGCTCCTCATCGGGTGTGATAGCCTGCATTGCGAGTAATTTTCGCTTCCAGAAATGCTTCAACCGGTCTAATTCATCCTGCGCCTTACGTATTTCACTGAATTGCTGAACAAGTCGCCTGCCATTCGTATCGGCACGTCCTATACCGATCAGCACTAAAAATTCTTTAGTTTCACCCGCTTTAAGTTCAAATTCAGTCTGCAGACAGCCGCATGGATTATCACCATAGGCCAGCGAATCGGCACATCTCCCCTTTTCTACCGCTATGGGATTCGAATAACTGCGATAAGGACCGAGGAACGTCTCCCTGTCGGTCTCATAGCCGATTACCGGTACACCCACGAATGCCTGAAACGTATGGCGCCCCTGATCTTTCTCATCGAAATTATCAGGAAA
This sequence comes from Candidatus Zhuqueibacterota bacterium, assembly GCA_016926625.1. Taxonomy (GTDB): domain Bacteria; phylum Zhuqueibacterota; class Zhuqueibacteria; order Thermofontimicrobiales; family Thiofontviventaceae; genus Thiofontadaptatus. Next base: position 2,333 of record JAFGOE010000051.1, on the reverse strand, counting down.
GTCCGGGATATTAACATTGGTACCATGATTGATGATCCCATCGATCACGGTCATTTCGGTGATATAATGTACATATTGAATGTTTAAAAGATCATCGATCGCCTTCCAGTTCGAAGCGTATTCGACGTAAGTAAAGGCAGCCAGTCGGCGACTCTTTTTATCGTTATTGGTTATCCTGACTTTCCAGATTTCAAAATTGCTGTCCAATGGAACAAAATAGGTGATCTCAGATGCGATGGCACTGTAATCGGACTGGATTTCCGTGTACGCCAGACCATGGCGGCAGACGGACTTATATTTTTCCAGCGGTTTTCCTACCGGCTGCCATGAGGCCGACCAGTAGTCCCCGCTCTCCATATCGCGAAGGTAAAGATATTTTCCGGGCTGATCCATGGGAATCGAATTGAACCGCATCCTTATAAAGCGCCCCAGACCACCGGATTTGTAGAAGCTATATCCTCCCGCATTATTGGTGATGATGGCGCCGTATTCGGTCGAACCCAGATAATTGCTCCACGATTTGGGCGTAGCCGGGTTGGTTATGACATATTCCCGCTTTTCATCATCAAAATATCCGAATTGCATTAGTCCTCCTGGATGTTAGTTTTAAAGCATTATCCGTAAATATCGTCATTTGTGTCATTGTGTACGATTCCGTTTTCGGGAATCTCCTTGCCAGAATAACACGCTACCTGTCATTACGAGCGCTTCCGCTTTTAGGGAGCGCGAAGCAATCCCCTCCGACCAGCGCGAATAGGATCATGCCCCATAGTGCAAAAGATTGCGTCTCCCGCTTCGCGGGATCGCAATGACAGCGCAAGGGCTGGAAATTACCCAACCACAATCACCTTGCAATGACATAACGCTACCTGTCATTGCGCAATCCCCTGACTGAGTGTTAAGGACGTCTCATCCGTATTGCTACGGCACATATTGAAGTCCCAGCCAAGATGATACGACAGATAATTTCTTATCGATAGTCCATAGTAACACATCGGTCAGAGCAGCCGAGGCGAGCAGACACATATCGATATACCCCAACCCTGTGCCCATCAACTTATTTGTCTCAATAAAATATAAAATTTCATCATGTTCCACATGCCGAGCTTTTGGTAAAGAATTCAACAATGCCAAAATTTCTTTTCGATTCTGTAAATGTCCGCATGCCAGCTCCCCTATGATGATATCATGACACATGACATCTGACTGATTGAGCAATGTTTGAAGGTAAGCATTACTATCACGAAAATGCGAAATCCATACAGACGTATCGACGAGCACCATATCAACTATCCTCGAATCGACGTCGCGGTATAGAATCGAGCTTCTTCTCAGTACCGCCTAATTTTGCTAATCGTTTCGCACTTTCCTGTGAAATTAAGGCTTCTAATCCCAATCTTACCAACGAAGTCTTTTCCTTTATCCCGGTCAATCGGGAGGCTTTTTCGATGAGTTTATCCTCTATATTTAAGGTAGTCTTCATTTGTTTACTCCATACAATATTTTAGATGTATCAATATAGATGATTGATACATATTAATCAAGCTTTATTTTAAAAACGCTCAGGAATTGAGGTTTGGTTAATAAAAAGTAATCAACATTCAGGACAAAGTACAACGGAGAAAAGCGTGGTTCATCGATATGACACGAATAGAATCACTCGTTCGAATCGAGCGATTGTTCTCTTAAAAAAAACGGGCGACGCCACAAGGATGTTGGCGCTCCTGAGAACAGGAAAACCTGACGCCCCGGGGCTAATGACATCAATCCCGGTACTTGGTCACGTGGTCGTCACCCGTTGAAATAGGTTCAAATATATTTGTGATTCAAATTTACAGATTGACAATCCTTGAACTAAATGCATCTGGACAAAACAGTGTTCAATCTTAGCAGATGAAAGCACCATTGTGTGTATCTTCTAAATTGGTCGAACGGCACCTCAGGCAAAGGGGCAGCGCATCGAGCACAATTGAATCACATAAAGTTCAAAATTTCATTCTAAAGTCAATCTTCTTACCTTACTTGCTTATTCGAACGTCCGTTCCCCCACGTGCGACGCACCTTTAAGGTGCATCGCACGTACCGCCCCAATGCATTTTTATGACTTAGGGATCAATAGATCAATTGTCATCATCCTTTTTGAAGAGATTCTTTAACCGATCAGATGCCTTCTTTTTTAACTTTTCTTTTTCTTCTTCTGCCTTCTTCTCCAATTCAGCCTTCTCCTCTTCGACTCGCGTCTCTAATTCGTCTTTCTTTTCTTCCAATGCCTGCTGTTGATCTCCCAGAACGGAACCAGTGGAATCGGTGCCCAGTCCGGTTCTTTTCAGCAG
>JAFGOE010000005.1 GCA_016926625.1 Candidatus Zhuqueibacterota bacterium | reverse complement strand
TTTCAAATATCTGACCGATTGAATGATTTTGAATAATATAATGGTTAGCGGCTGGAATTACAAGGAGTTTTTCAGTGAGATGCAGTTTTTTAGAACGGACAGCATGTGATGAAAGATTATCGTGTTTATCTAACGAGATTATTCTCCTCTCCAATGAAACTGCCACAGTTTCTTCCCATCGCTGCGGAATATAATTGCACCCGAGAGATCGGTCCGATAAACATGAATGTCAGACCGGTTCAAACGTGACAGAACTTGAGATGAGGGCTGACGGAATCTGTTATATTCGCCGACGGATATGACGGCATGCACTGGCTTTGAGTAGTCCAGAAAATCCTGAATAGAGGAGCTTTTGCTCCCATGATGTGCTACTTTCAGAATATCACATTTCAATAGATCGCCGTACCGTAATAATGTCTGTTCCGACTCTGCTTCAATATCGCCGGTGAAAAGGAATTGAACATTTTTATAAACCAGTTTTAAAACCAGTGACGAGTTATTCAGGTCGTCTACATGCATTCCTGCGGCTGGATGAAGAACAAAACATGCGATATCCTGACCGAAGTCGATCTCTGCGCCGGCTTTCAGTATTTTATGGTCGATCTTCAGGCTGTCGATCACCTTCAAATAATCCGCATAAATTTCTGATTCGGCGGTAATTCCATTGTCGATGACCGAGCTGACCTTAATATGTCGCAGGAGGAATGGCAATCCACCTACATGGTCGTTATCGCCATGTGTTAAGATGACGTAATCAAGCTGACGGATTCCGTTTCGTCTCAAATAGGGGTAAATGAAACGCTGACCTGAGCTATGCCCTTTGTAGGCGTCTCCTCCGTCGATGAGGGCGTATCGATTATCCGGTGTCTTTATTAATGCACCATCACCCTGACCCACGTCGAAATAGATAACTTCGAGATAATCTTTATGGCGAAATAACGCTTGCCAGGATAGTATGTTCAGAACGATTAATAAATAAAATATCATCACCTTGAAGTATTTCGGATTGCGGATGTTAAGGAGAAGCAAGATAAACAGATAAAGACCGAAGACGTGAGCCAAACCGATGCTGAATATTTCGATGTATCCAAAGTGCATGGCAGCTGAGCTTTTCACGCTCGCGATAAGAAACCTGAGCAGCAGCGATATGAGATGAGCCATCATGGATGCACAGGTGGATGAAACCAGTGTAAGAAGAATAAACAGAAAACCAGAGGCGATGATGACTCCGACCAACGGAACAACAACTATGTTGAGCAATAGAGATATGATGGGTAATTTTTCAAAATAATACATGGTCAGAGGGGCTGTACCGACGGATACGGCTAGTGAAACGAGGAAGATATCGAAAATATATCCGATAATTTTGCTGTTTCGAATCCGAGTAAACCAGGCAATGGTGTTGATAAATGCATTCATTCGTTGATAGATAAAAAGGATGGAAAGGACAGCGGCAAAAGACAATTGAAACGATGCCTGAAATAGTTGTCGCGGATCGATAATCAGGATGATTAGCGCTGCTGTCGCGAGGAGATTGATGGTATTCGTTTTTCTCTGTAATAATTTTCCGATCAGGTACAACATAACGATCGTCGAAGCGCGAATCACGGGCGCTTTAAAGCCAATAAGCTGCATATACGTGAAAACGCACAGTATAATGACTATCTGTTTCCAGTTATAAGGGATACGGATAAACTTGACTATCCCGGTGATAATCATGACGACAAATCCGACATGCAATCCGGATACAGCCAATACGTGCATGACCCCTGATGCAGAAAAGGCCGCTTTTAATTCGGGATTTATCTCGCTGCGATCGCCCAGAATTAATCCCTTGATGATCGCCCGTTCCTGATCAAGGAAGTATCGCTTAAAATTCTTATCGATGTACTCTCTGGTGCCAGATATGGTGTGCTGGAGCGGATGTCTATGTTCGCGTTTTTGTAGAATGACCAGATCGTTCGGATGATACACATAGATCATTTGATAAATACCGATCGATTTTAGATGTGATCTATAATCAAATTCGCCAGGGTTTCTCTCGCCGCGGGGCAGTCTCACTTTCCCGGAGGCTCTGATCATGTCGTTGAAACGTATCTCAAGGTTCTCAAACCAGCATTTCACGAGTATATCACCGTTTATCGGGATTGATATTGTATCACTGAGCCTTAACTTAGAAACGGACATGAGAAATGTAGTGACGCTGTCCTTGATAGCCGGATAGTCCTTAATTTTTCCTTCGAGTGAAACAGAGTCATTTTTCTGGACCATGTGAGCAATATGGTTGTGCGGTATCAATCGGTCGGTATAGGTGAATCTTAGAAAACCTGTGATGATCAAAGTGATCATGATCCATATCGTGATGAATGAAGATTTTAATTTCTTTACGCAGAAGCAAACGATTGATGCTATGAAAATAATAGGAGGGAGGAGAAGAAGTATCGCGGATGATAAATTCACCTGATGAGCGATTAAAATCCCGGCGGCGTAGAGAAATAAAAATTTGATAGCAGGAAGATCTGCAATTTTTGTTCTATTCATCATAAAAGGACTCAGTTCAATGGTTCGAAAATCGTCTGAATTAAAAGAGATCCGTAAGCTTATCCGTAATATTTGTCCTCTTAATGCGAAAGACCAATCTATTGTCGACAATCTGAGTATCGACAGAGATGAACAGGATGATGGATGGTTTATTGAAACCAAAACATCGAATAATGAAAAAATAATCGGCTACTGTGCCAAAGGCACTAAAAAGCAGGTTTAAATGTTGCAGGAAACGCAATGCAAATTAATCAAGTCGTTTTCCGGCGAATGAAGATATTTTCATAACGAGATCGTTGGAATATTTTTCTATATCAAGTATTAAATTTTCTGCCTTATTCGTAAAGTAGTTATAAAACACCAGAGTCGGAATCCCGATCGCCAGACCGACCACGGTCGTTATCAAAGCATAGGATATATAACCGGCCAACTCTTGAGATTGTTGAATACCCGCTGCTGAAATTACCCCGAAGGCTTTATACATACCGATGACTGTACCCAATAAGCCCAGTAACGGAGAAATAGCTGCAATCGTCTCCAGGACGCTAATACCGCGTTCCAGTGATCTTACTTCCTGTCGCCCCTGATCTTCGAATAGTTCGCGAAGTTCTTTTCGCGGGAGGTCGATATTTTTTAATCCAATCATCGCGATATTGGAGAACACGCCCTGGTTTTTTTGACAAATGGATAACGCCAGATCGATGTCCCCGGATGATTTAAGATTATCGATGACGCTGACGATTTCAGGGACGATGACTTTTTTGCGTCGCAGTGTGAAAAATTTTTCAATGATGATCGCCACGGCAATAATCGATGTGAGAATTAAAAAAATCATGACGATACCGCCTTGTTGCTGTAACGTGGTCCAGATTTCTTCCATAGTAGCAGGTTTCCTTTTTAGATGTAGTAGTTATCGTCCTTTAATATAGTACGTAAAGTGTCCTGTGACCTCAAGATAATTTTCCGGGAAATCGGCCGGCAGCGGATTAAAGGGACTGGCGTTTCGGATCGCTTGCACACTGGTTTCCATCAACGATTTGTGACCTTTATATTCCAGGACTTCGAGGTCTCGTATCTCACCGTTAGGATATATTTTGAATCGTAATATGGTTTCACCATCGATCAGGCCCATGTGGGTGAATGCGGGCGGTGGGAAGATGTTGCGTTCTACCTTCCTCTTCATGGCTAACAAATAGGGTGCATAGTTCCAATCGTAAGTGTTGAAGGAAAGTCCCCCGATCTCTTTGGCGTTGAATTTATCGTTATTGTATTCAGGACGTTGCATCGTTTGTTCGGATGCCGTTTCGCCACTGATCAACGCCTGGCGGCTGAACTTATCAAAATTCTTTTGCGAAGCTCCTCTGTCGGCACTTTCGATTTCGGAATTGTCGAATTGATAATTCGCATCAGCCGAAGCGTGGAGGTTTTCACTCTGCTGCTGGTGGGATGGATTCGTGTTAATGACGATGTCTCTGATTTGTTCCAGATCGCCGGATGAAAACGGAAGGCCCATTTCCCTATCTTTGGCTGTATATTGATCTCTCGCTCGTGTGCTTTTGTCTGAAACGAGGGCGGTGGCATCGTCGGGTGGTTCATCGGGAGCGTAATCAGGAGTTTCTACGAGCTCGAACTTGATCTGCTTTTCCTGCTCCTGCATGTTTACTGCTTCCGGAATCGTATTGAAAATGCGTATATTCGACAACGGTTTGAACGATAGCAAAAATAGGATATGCAATAGAATGGATATCGTATAAGTGTATTTTCTGATCTTTGTCGAATTCATCAAATAATGCTCATGTGATTAGTTAAATTCAGTTGTAAAGATAAGACTTAGGCATCGAGTCAATAGTTTTAACGTGTTATTTCAATTATTTGTTTCTTTAATTCAGACGATCTTTATCTCACGATAGCAGCTATGTTTAGTCATCGAATGAAAGGAATTTAAAAATCGATTACAGATTTATCGTCATTAAATCCTTTGCAAGAGTAACCTTTCCGTGATAATTTTTTTTTACGATCGCCTCAATATCGGTATTGTCGATGGCGGGATAAAAATGGGTCAATATCAAATGAGAGCATCCCGCCTGTCCGGCGATGATACCGGCCAGCGAAGGGGTCAGGTGGCCATCGATTTTTTGATTATCAGGCGTGGAACATTCTAGAATCAATACATCGGCTTGATGAGCTAAATCGATAATCTGCTGACAATAGTCCGTATCGCCCGAATAGACGATACATTTATCGTTTATCACGAATCGATATCCGTTGCTGAATGATGAATGTCGCATCGGCTTACATGTAACCGTTCCGAAATCGTATTTTATTGATGTATCGTCCATCTCATGATAAAGAACCGTGCCGAAACCATCTCTAACCCATTTTCCGAAGGCTGAACCCAGATCATCGATGAAATTTAATAGTCCACGCGGACCGATGACACGTAGTCGGTAATCGTTGAAATTGATTGGGGTAATTTTTAATGCCTGCAGTATCGGGATCAATTCAATACAATGGTCAGGGTGAAAATGGGTATAGAAAATATAGTCCAATGATGTATAATCGATCTGCAGATGAGCCATTTTGGATAGCGTCCCGGAGCCGCCGTCGAGCAATATGGTGAAATTGTCTGATTTTAAAATAATACCGGACGGTCCTCTTGTTGCTGTGGGGATTGCGGTCCCTGATCCTAAAAGAATGATTTGAATATCATGAAGTTTCATCTTCAATCCATTGCAGATAGTCGGAAGAACCCAGCATAATCGGCACGGCTATGATCTCGGGTATTTCATAACTATGCAGTTCTTTGACGATGTGTTTCATGGTTTAATCGACAAACAGTGAAATGAATTTAAATTGCTGCACATCGACGAGACCTTTGTCGGTCAATTTAAGCTTTGGAATCACCGGTAAAGCGATGAATGACAGCTGCATGAACGGATCTGACAGATTACTACCCAGAAAATGTGCGTAATCGATCAAATCGACTAATTGTGTGTTGACCTTTTCCAGGGGTAGGCCTGTCATCAAGCCGCCGATCGGTAGTTCCAGCGTTCTGATAGATTCGTTATCATGCGAAACAGCGATTCCACCCCCCATTTTATTGAGTTTCTTGACGGCGTTGAAGATGTCCTCGTCGCTGACTCCCACGGCGACGATGTTGTGCGAGTCGTGGCTTATAGTCGTTGCTATAGCACCGGAACGTAATCCGAAGCCTTTGACCAGGCCGTATCCGATCCGCCCGGAACCGTGATGCCGTTCGATCACATAGCAGCGCAGAATATCTCGTTTTATATCCGATTCGACGTAACCGTCTTTAATAAACGGCTCTTCGACCAGCTTTTCGGTAACGATTTGATCCTTCACCAGACCAATGACGTGACATTGTCGTCCCTGAACCGGAATTTTAAATTCATCTCCTTCGAGCCATTTAATATTCACGGAACCGCGGATCGATGCAGGAGGGCGTTCCGTTAACTGGTAGGTAGCCACGCCGTTTTCGGCGACGAGTTTGCCGTTTTTCAGGACTTTTTTAACATTGAAATTCGTCAGATCATCGACGATGGCCATATCAGCTTGTTTCCCGGGCGCTATCCCTCCCAGATGACGCAGTCCGAAGTAATCGGCCGAGTTCAGTGTGCCCATACGAATGGCTGACACAGGATCGACGCCGGATTTGATGGCGGTTCTGATCATAAAATCGATATGGCCTTCATGCAAAATATCGTGAGGGTGGCGGTCATCCGTAGCGAACATGCAGCGCCTGAGGTTTTCGCAGTTTACCATAGGGAGCAGATCGCGTAAATTTTTTGTACCGGTTCCTTCGCGGATCATGATATACATGCCGAGCCGTAATTTTTCCAGTGCTTCTTCGATGGTGGTGCATTCGTGATCTGATTCGATCCCCGCAGCGACGTAGGCGTTCAGGTCCATCCCCGATAGGCCTGGGGCATGACCATCGATGCGCTTATCGCTGCTGATCTTGATCTTATCCAGTATGTCCTTATCTCCGTTCAGTACACCGGGGAAGTTCATGACTTCACCCAGACCGAGCACCCACTTTTCTCGCAGAAAGGGAAAGATGTCGAATGCTCTCAGTTCAGAACCAGCCGTTTCCATGGGTGTGGAGGGGACGCATGAGGGCATCATGAAATAGACGTTAAGCGGATTATACTTGCTGGCGTCCATCATGTAGCGGATACCCTCGTAACCAAATACATTAGCAATCTCATGCGGGTCTGCGATCACGGATGTCGTGCCCAGGGGTACAACGGCTCTGGCGAATTGAGGGACCTCCACCATCGAGCTTTCGATGTGGACATGGGAATCGATGAAACCTGGCGTGATGTACAGGCCATTGATATCGAGTACGTCTTTTGCACGATAATTTCCGCCAATGCCGACAATGTACTCTCCGTCGATGGCGATATCGGTTTGATATATCTCACCGGAATACACGTTGACCAAATTCCCGTTTTTAATGAGCAGATCGACTTCCTGATCTCCTCTTGCTGATGCAATGATCTCTGATAAATTTTTCATAGTGAATTCTCTTCTTGTTAATGATCCAACTGACCTATGCGAACGATAATCGCATGAACGAGTCGCATGAATTTTCCCTTGATCTTATCAGCAGTAGCAGTCACTTCATCATGATCTAATTTTTGGTCAGATATACCTGTTGACATGTTGGTAATGCATGAGATGCCCAGCACGCGTATGTGATTTTGATTGGCGACGATAACCTCGGGCACGGTGGACATGGTCACGGCATCTCCGCCGAGTTTTTTAATCATGGCGACTTCAGCCGCGGTTTCGTAACACGGTCCGGTCGATGCGAACAACACACCGGATTTCAAATTGATACCGATGCGAGTGGCCGTGTTTAAGGAAATTTTAATAAGTTCTGGATCATAGGCAGGATACATATTGACAAAGCGTTTACTCTCATCGTCAATCTTGACGCCGATGAGGGGATTATCGAAATAAAAACCGATGTGATCGGTTATCACCATCAGGTCGCCGGGCACAAAGGAGCAATTTACGCCCCCGGCTGCATTTGTTACGATTAAATAACGGACGCCTAATGCGGCCATCAGGTTTACGCAATAGGCGACTTTTTGCATGGGGTATCCCTCATAGTAATGCACCCTTCCTTTGACCGCGATGATCTTTTCTGAATTCAATTCACCAAAATAGAGGGCTCCTTCATGTCCGGGTACGGTCGAAACAGGGTAATGAGGTATATCGCTCGTCTTGATAATCGTATCGACATCGATAGTGTCGCTAAATGAACCCAGTCCCGAACCGAGAATGATTCCGATATTGGGTCTCAACCTGGTTTTTTTCCAGATAAATTTGATTGATTCGTTTATTTGATCGTGTACATTCATTTCACTCGTTCCGTGTTATATTTATATATTATTAACTTAATTTTTACAGCAGTTTACACAGAGAACACACAGAGTACACAGAGCCCCACCTCTGCTCCCCCCAATTTTTTAATTTTCATTCTGTATCGCAGGAATGAATAAAGAAAATCTGGGTGGAGAGAGGGTGGGGCTCTGTGCCCTCGGTGGTCAATGCCTCGTTGTCAAAGCCTTAAAGCATTAGATTAAAATCCCCGCTATTGTCGCTGTCAACCATGAAGCCAGAGCGCCTCCGATCATCGCCTTGAGTCCGATTTTAGCGAGGTCACCTCTCCTTTCGGGAGCGATTCCGCCGATACCGCCTAATTGGATAGCAATCGATGAGAAGTTGGCAAAACCGCAGAGTGCATACGTGGCGATTGTATAGGATCGGGGCGACAGAGTTCCTTTCAGGCCTGTCAGTTCGACGTATGCCACCAGTTCGTTAATGGAGATTTTCGTGCCCAGCAGATTTCCGAACTCGATAATATCTTGCTTTGGAACGCCCATAAAAAAAGCGATGGGAGAGAAGATGAAACCGAATATCGTTTTCAGCGACAGATTCCATTCAAAGTTTGTCTGATCAAAGGTGATAAAATTAATGGTTTCATCGACATGTCCCAGAAAATAATTGATCATGGCGATAATTGCTATAAACGCCATCAACATGGCGCCGACGTTCAAAGCGAGCCGCAAACCATCGCTCGCGCCGGTGGCGGCTGCATCGACGATGTTTGAGGTTGTTTTCTCGATGTGTACTTTTACCTGGCCTCGAGTCAAGGGCTCACTTGTCTCCGGATACATGATCTTGGCGATTACCAGCGCAGCCGGTGCCGACATCACGCTCGCTGCCATCAGATGTCCCGCATCGACACCGAATCGGACATAGGCTGCCATCACACCACCGGCAATCGTGGCAAATCCTCCCACCATAACGGCCATCAGTTCTGATACGGTCATATTGCTCACATAGGGTCTAATCAGCAGCGGTGCTTCTGTTTGTCCTACAAAAATATTACCTGCGGCCGAAAGCGATTCGGCACCGCTTGTTCCCATAAATTTAGCCATGATCCATGCCATTCCCTGCACGATTTTTTGCATAATGCCGAGATGATAAAGAACTGACATCAGAGATGCAAAAAAGATGATCGTCGGCAGAATATGAAACGCGAAAACAATACCGATGTTGACGAAGGAATCGGTATTGGCATTATACAGTTGAAATGGTCCATCGGCACCGAGTTGCTTCACTAAGTCCCCGTCACCAAGATACAAATTTCCGAACAGGAAAGATGCTCCGGAATCAGTAAAACTTAATAATTTAGCGATCGCTCCGCGTGCGATAAAAAATACAGCTTGACCCGGACCAGTCTTCAGAATCAGCACGGCGAAAATTAATTGTAATAGGAGTCCCCAAATAACGACTCTAAAGCTAATTTTCTTTTTATTATTAGAGAACAACCAGGCAATACCAAGTAACACAAAAATACCAAAGAACGCTATTACTCGCTGCAAGATCATTTTTTCCTCCAAATTGGCTATGATGTTGATACGGTTCTACTTAGGTGGTTGATAGCACGACCAGCAGACTGGTGCGTAAAATTCTTTTCGCAGATCAATTTTCGGATCATCCAGGGTTATGGGTCGTATATGTTCTTTGTCTTTATATCGCTGGGAGATGATAGCCGTCTGTTTCTTACATTTTTCACAGACACCAAGGAGAACGGTGACACTTTCCGCTCGCCCCATTAATTTTACAATGGCTCCAAACTCCTCAGCGAAACTATTTAACTGCAATCCTGCAATGATGATATCGATTTTTTTACGCCATTTTTGGCAGAAGTTCAATAGATCCTGAGAATCGAAAAGTTGCGCGTCATCGATGGCGATGATGTCTACATCATCATCGAGTTCTGCTTCGATTTCCGCCACCGTGGGTACAGTGATGGCTTCGCTCTTAAACCCAATCCTGGAAACGACTTCTCCGTGATGGACCGGGAAGGCGAAGACCTTGACTTTTTTGCCCATTAATTTGGCATCGCTAATTCTCTTATATAACAGCCATGTTTTACCGGCTTCCATGGCACCGGTGACAACTTCTAACATTGACTACTCCTGCTGCTTTGAGGTTCATTGCTCACTAATTGTTCTATTTTCGCTCTGATGATATCGATCGCTATCTCGTTTAAACCACCACGTGGAATGATAATGTCGGCGTATTTTTTTGATGATTCAACGTATTTCAAGTGCATCGGTCGAACGCTGGTTTCGTACTGCGTGATAACCGATTCGATGTCCCTGCCGCGTTCCTTAACATCACGGCGAATCCGACGTAACAGTCGGATATCATCGGCCGTATCGACAAATATTTTTATTGCCATAAGATCACGAAGTTTAGCTGAATGAAGCACAAGGATACCGTCCAGAACGATAACCGGAGGAGCGGCAATGTGTCGCATTTCTTTACTTCGGGTGTGCAGGGCGAAATCGTAGATGGGTTGTTCGACGGCTTCTCCTCGCAGGAGCATGGTTAAATGTTCTACCAGCAGATCTTCGTCGATGGAATCGGGATGGTCGAAATTGCGTTGTTCACGTTCTTCCAGCGAAATATGGCTCAGGTCCTTGTAATATGAATCTTGTTGAATGAGAAGTACCCTGTGGTCTCCCAGATATTGTACCAGTTTTTGAGCGACTAACGTCTTACCCGAACCTGATCCACCTGCTATACCAATGAGAATCGATTTTGCCATGACCTGGTCTATGTAATTAGTTTTTCATTTACTTTTGGAAATATAAAAAAAACATCGATAATATCAAATATATATTTTAAAAAAAATCCGAAGTATCACCCATACTTCGGATTTGAATATAAAGAAAATGTCAAAATTATCAGTTTAGAACGGGAGATCGTCCTCGGGTATGGAATCGTCTCTCGCTGGCTCACCCATCGAAGGTGCTGAGGAACCAGAAGAGTCATTGCTGTCGACGCCACCCTCTTCATCTTTGCGACTTCCGATAAGCTGAACGGTATCGGCTTGAATTTCTGTCATATAGCGAGTGTTTCCGTCTTTATCTTCCCAGGAACGGGTTTTCAACCGCCCTTCAACGTATACCAGCTTTCCTTTTTTGATCCAAACATTTGCGAATTCTGCCAGTTTACGCCATACGACGACGCGATTCCACTCAGTTTCTTCGTGTTGCGTGCCATCCTGATCCTTCCATACGAGATTGGTGGCAACACTAAAATTTGCTACCGGGGTATTAGATGCAGTTTGTCTCATTTCAGGATCCGCTCCGACTCTGCCCAGTAAGATCACCTTATTAACAGTTCCACGTCCAAAAGCCATGATAATACCTCCAAATGAAATTAGTTTAACATAAATGGTTTCAATATACTATAGCAAAAAAAAATTAATTTGTCAAGAGAATTTTCCTGAATGCATTTTTTTATTATTGGACTTGCTATTTAGTTTAGAATGTATTAATTTTATAATTTAGTTATTATAGGTATAGGGACTGGTTATCAGCCTGTTTTTTCAGGAACATGTTGAGAAGACCGATGATCGGTCGATTAAACGATACTTATCCCTACACCAATAAGTACAGAGAGGTATGATTATGAGAAAAGTTCTGTCATTTTTACTTTTGCTTGCCATTGGTCTTAGCTGTGCACAGCAATCGCAGCTCCATCTGAATCAGGTGAACCAGATCATCGAAGATGTTCGCGAGGATCATGCTCCGGACAGACGAACTTCAATCTTTGATGTAAATGCAAAGATTGAAGATGGTAAGGTGGTTTTAAACGGAGCTGCTTCATCGCAAGATGCAGTTGGCGTGTTGGTAAAGAAAATCGATAGTCTTCAAATACGAGAGGTCAGCAACAATGTGCTTATGCTTCCTGACTCGAGTCTGGACAACGAGACCTATGCTGTTGTTCGTTTGAGTACCGCCCAGATCAGGAGGGACCCTGAAATCGAATCTGAGATGATCAGCCAGGGTATGATGGGGTCGGAGATTCGATTGTTACGTAAGGGTCCGGGCAGAAACAGCTGGTGGCATCAGTGTCGGATGGAGGATCAATATATCGGCTGGATCATGCGCAGTTCTTTTGTGGCAGGGGATAACGAGTTTATCGAAAAATGGAGGAAAAAGAGCAAGGTCGTCGTGATCGAAAATTACAGCCGCGTGTTCGAATCGATGGACGACCAATCCTGTCAGGTGAGCGATCTGGTATGCGGGAATAAGATGATTTTCCTGGGAAAAGACGCTGATTGGGTGCATGTTGAATTACCGGACGGCAGACAAGGATATGTAAAAGCGAATCATGTGATAACGGAAGACGAATTCAATAACCGACCGCCAGCGACACCAGTACAGATCGTGAAGACGGCCAAGGCGTTTAATGGGATCCCTTACTTTTGGGGAGGTACGTCGATCAAGGGATTCGACTGTTCTGGTTTCACACAGACTGTGTATCGCCTCAACGGTACCATGCTTCCCCGAGATGCGAATATGCAGGTGAACATTGGCACCCCGATCTCGCTCGAAAATAATTTCAGCGAGTTGCGAGCCGGAGATCTATTGTTCTGGGGACCGAATGAAAATAGGATAACGCATGTCGGTATCTACATAGGTGAACTGAAGTTCATTCACGCGGACGGATTCGTACACATAAACAGCCTGAATCCGACTGATGAGGATTACAGTGACTATCGCAGGCGCACGATCCGAGCTGCACGCCGAATTTTAACTGATTAAAATAAGGGAGATGTGATTATGCCCCTGAACAGAAGGAAATTTTTAGAACTGACTGGCTTGACTGCACTGTCCGTCAGCGCTATGGAAGTCGGTTTACTATCTTGCAAGTCTAAACCAAGCACAGGAGGAGCGAAATTGGAGTATAAAATTAAGGAGTTGAGATTACAGCATACATGGACGATCGCCAGAAATTCATCTGATGTGAAATATAACGTCTTTGTGAAATATGAACGAGATGGAATCGTGGGCATCGGGGAGGCCGCACCCAATGTCCGATACAATGAGACACCAGAATCCACGGTGGAGACTATCGAGAAGGCGAAACCAATTTTCGAGAAAATGGATCCATGGAAATATGTGGATCTTGGTTATGCGGTTCAGGGGGTGGTGCAGGAGCAGACGGCGGCCAAATGCGCGATGGATATCGCTTTAATGGACTGGATTGCGAAGAAGTTAGGTGTCCCGTTATATCAATTTTACGGACTGAATAAGTCCAAAACACCTATCACCTCGTTTTCGATCGGGATCGACACGCCGGAGGTCATGCAGCAGAAGATAAGAGAGGCGGAGCGATATCCGGTACTGAAGATAAAGGTCGGTAAGGATAATGACGAGGAGATATTAGCGGCGGTGCGCGAGGCAACCGATAAAACGCTGCGCGTCGATGCGAATGAAGGTTGGAAGACGAAGGAAGAGGCTCTGGAGAAGATAAAGTGGTTGGAGCAGATGAATGTCGAATTCATCGAACAGCCGCTGCCGTCATCGATGCTCGAAGAGACAAAATGGTTGCGTGAGCGGGTTAATATGCCAATCATCGCGGATGAAGCAGTAAAAAGTGCGGCGGATATACCGAAATTAGCCACGGCGTATGACGGTATCAACATAAAGATTATGAAGAGTGCGGGTATTCAGGAGGCGATGCGCATGATCTGGATGGCTCGGTCGCTCGGTATGAAAATTATGCTTGGCTGTATGATCGAGAGTAGTTGCGCTATCTCTGCGGCTGCTCATATCAGTCCGCTGGTCGATTGGGCTGATCTGGATGGGAATCTGCTCATCTCGAACGATCCTTTTAAGGGCGCGACGGTGGTGCAGGGCAAACTCATCCTCCCCGACGCCCCCGGCCTCGGTCTAAAAGGTGACATATAATCCGTCGTAATAAGGGTGAATAATTATTCACCCTGGGCCGTCATAGCAGGAAACAAAATACAGTGTAAGGGTGAATAATTATTCACCCCTGAACACTATTATACCTAAGATAGCGAAAGGATAATGCCCCCCAACGATATCATATACGGCAGGAATCCCGTACTGGAGGCCTTGAAGGCGAAGCGATCGATTACAAAGATCTATGCACTGGAATCGATCAACCGAACGCATATAGATCAGATCTTAAGTTTATGCAGGAATCACAATATACCGGTCCGTTACGTATCGAAGAGCAAGCTGAGTGAACTGGCAGGAAACGTCAATCACCAGGGCATCATCGCCATGGTGTCGGGGGGTGATTACAGTACCCTCGAAGCGGTGTTGAGTACGGCACGTGAGCGTGGCGAGGAGCCATTGATCGCATTACTGGATGAGATCCAGGATCCTCATAATCTGGGCGCGATCGTCCGGTCGGCAGAGGCGTTTGGCTTTCATGGGATCATCATACCTAAAGATCGATCGGTGGGATTGACACAGACGGTGGCCAAGACATCGGCTGGTGCGCTGGAGCACATGCATATTGTCAGAGTGACCAATCTCGCTAAGACGATCGATCTATTGAAAGATGAGGGGTTTTGGATCGCAGGCACGAATGAGGGGGCAGAGAAGACCATTGAGGATATTGATTGTAAAACTTCTCTGGTGGTCGTGATCGGGAGTGAGGGTAAAGGGATGCGCAGGCTCGTAAGGGAAAAGTGTGATTTCTTGGTGCGTGTTCCGATGGTGGGAAAGATCAATTCCCTCAACGCCTCCGTAGCGGCGGCAATCATCTTCTGGGAGGTGCGTAAGGCGAGGGCTAAGTAAAAAGCTTTTACCATGAAGCACAAAGCTGGAACCACGAAGCTCACGAAGGAAAGCTTTTAACACGAAGCACACGAAACCCCACCCTACCTAAGCATATGAAGATAAATAGTAAAAATAAATTAAACTCTTCAAGGTGGATGGGAGTTGGGCTTCGTGGTCTTCGTGTCCTTTATTCTTCGTGAGCTTCGTGGTCTTAGCTTTTTAAAAAAACAGAACTTTTCAGGAATATCCAGGGTCATATAGTATATAAAACCTATACATTGAGATCAACTAAATGAAACTACTTGAAAAACGTCACAATAAGGTAACCATTAACATCACATCGTTGATCGATGTGTTGTTTCTTCTGCTTATATTCTTCATGGTATCATCGACCTTCCTCGAGCAACCGGGTATGAAGCTGGAACTGCCTGAGACCAGGAGTCATGCGACGGAAAAGATAGAGAACCTGATCCTTCAAATGACGACCGACGAACAATTGATCTTAAACGGTGAAGCGGTCGCATTTGACGTACTCGAAGAAAAGATCAAAGAGCTGCTGCCATCGGTTCGGGAGAAGACCCTGGTCTTAAAGGCGGATAAATTGGTCAAGCATGGGACCGTGGTTGACGTCATGGATATCGCCAAACTGAGCGGTGTCGAGAAGATTGTTATTGCAACCAAGGTCGAATCCAGCAACAATTAATATTTTTTATAAAAAGTAAATTTGTATTAAAATATTTAAATTTATCACAGAAATATAATATTTTTTCATAAATATTTATTGACTGGCATGAGATAATTCGCTATATTGTAAAACTTTACGGTGTTATTTTGATAAATTTCTTCCGGACAGAATTATTTCACCTGGTGTAAGACAATTCCAACTGCATTCTGAAAATCTGAATATCACAACAGATGCAAATTCCCTCCTCAAACGGTGTATCTGTTCGTAAAAAGATGTTTTGTCCGGAACTAAGTATTGTATGTAAACGATCAAAAGATAATGATATGAATCGAATCATTTTAAAAAGAATCAGACTTACCTCATTTATTTATCTTATTCTATGGTTAGCCAGCACGGCCGTATTATCTGCCGCTCCTCAAACGAATAAACAAAAAACCGGATTCTCGAAAGCGGTGCTGTCGGAAGAGAAAGCTACCGACGAGTTACTCGAGAATTTGGAGAAGTTAGAGGTACAGCACCAGCAGGTGTTTGGCTACGATCTGTTTCAGCGTGAATTTCCTCACACCAATTTTGCTAACGCATTTTTCCCTGACCAATATCTGCTGGGTCCTGGTGATCGCATCGGGATCTACCTGTCCGGTAAGATCCAGCAAGATTTCAACGTGATCGTAAACGTGGAAGGCAAGATACATATCCCCACCGTGGGAGTGTTACATGTTAAGGACAGGACGTTACAAGATTTTAAAAACTATCTCCGGGGGCAATTAAGCCGCTTTTACGATAACTTCAGAGTCGATGTGATGCTCATCGAACCAAAACCTATTCAGGTGGCCGTGGTCGGTGAGGTGAATCAACCTGGTAAGTATTTATTGACTGCTCTGAATACGGTGATTGATGCAGTGACGAACGCAGGGGGGCCGACGCAACAAGGATCGCTGCGTAATATCGAGCTGTATCGTGAGGGACGATTCATCGAATCGATCGATCTGTATGATTTTCTGATGAGACCTGAGCCCGTGGATTCGCTTTTTCTCAGTTCGAACGATCGGGTATTTGTTCCCTTGAGCAAGGCAAAAGTGATGGTGGAAGGCGAGGTCAGGCGTCCCATGTTATTTGAGTTAAATCCGAACAAACAGGAAAGAGTTACGGATATCATTCAGTTAGCCGGCGGTTTCACCGATTACGCGTTCTTATCGCGTATTGAGGTCAGCAGGATGAAGGATAACGGGAATCGGGCAATTATCTATCTGGATTATCACGATATTCTCGAGAATACAGATCATGCGTCTAATGTGGTCATGCAGAACGATGATCGTATTACGATATACTCGAAATTAGATCAGGTTCATAAGCGGGTAGTCTATATCCATGGACAGGTGAACAAACCGGGTGAATATGAGCTTGAGGACAATCTTCGTCTGAGTGATTTAATCCTCAAGGCTGGTAGCCTGACCCGAAGTGCCTATCTGTTGGAGGCAGAGGTCGCCAAGGTTGATCCCAAACAGATAACGACATACATCAAGGTGAATTTACACGAATTGTTCGATGAGCACGATGTATCGCAGGATATATTGCTGGAGGAGGACGATCGTGTGTTTATCCGTCAGATTCCGGAATGGCAGGTGGGTCCGATTGTGGAAATACGCGGCGAGATGATGTTTCCCGGAATCTATTCGATTACCAAGGATAGCACGAAATTGAGTGAGATCTTGAAAAAGGCAGGGGGATTCACGGATGAGGCGTTGATCCGTGAGGCAAAGTTAATCCGACAGAGCGCGAAGATAACAATCGACAAAGAATATGAGCGCTTACAGCAGATGTCGCGCGATGAGATGACGGAGACCGAATATCAATACCTGGTGATGAAAGAGAACACGAGCGACATTGGGCAGATCGTCGTCGATTTTTATAAATTGATGATCGAACGTGATATGGAAGAGGATGTGATCCTGGAGGATAATGATCAGATTATCATTCCCAAACGTCCAAATGTGGTTTACGTGACGGGCCGCGTCTCTCGTCCTGGAGGTATCTTATATGTTCCGAATATGAAGTTAAACTATTATCTGGAGAAAGCGGGCGGTACGACGTGGGATGCGACCAAGAAAAAGACCAAGGTCACCAAGGTGAGCGGAGAAATTCTGGATGATGAAAACGTAAGGTATTTTGAACCGGGTGATATCATCTGGGTGCCACGAAAACCGGATCGCGACTGGTGGGCAGTTTTCAGACAGACCATGGCTGTCGCGGCGCAGGTAGCCACCGTGTATCTGGTGGTGGAACGCGCGATTAATGATTAACGAAATTTTTATAAATCAAAATTTGGTATGGCAGTGAATAAAGAAAAAAATCAAGAGGTCCAGGAGATCGATCTGCTGGATTATACGAATGTCCTGATGAAACATCGCTGGATGATCGTCAGAAATGTGATCATTGTTGGTTTCATGATCGCGTTGATCAGCTTATTCCTTCCGAAGACATATACGGCAAAGACCATGCTCTTGCCTCCGGATGAAAAGCAGGATGCAGGGCTTCTTTCCGCGTTGGCTGGATCTCCTTTTACGCAGTTAGGCATCACTCAATTCAGTTCCACCTCCGATCTGTTCGTGCAGATATTGAGGAGCAGGACTGTGTTCGACGACGTGCTGAAGGCGTCGTACGATGATCAGGGCAAGCAGAGGACGCTGCTCGAGATATTTGATATGAAGAGCCTGGAGAAGGGACGGCGAGAGATCGGTAAAAAGGTGACGGTTGCAGCTACCAAGGAGGGAGTCATTCGGATAAGCGTTGAATTGGGAAATCCTAAGCTCGCCGCCGATGTCGCCAATAAGTTTGTGGAATCACTGGATAAAGTTAATAAGGAAAAATACACATCTCGGGCCAAGAATTCGAGGATATATATCGAAAACCAGTTGAAGTTGACGGAGAGTAAGCTGAGTGATGCGGCCGACGCACTTGCCAGATTTAAAGAGCAGTATAAAGCCGTTTCGCTGGAGGACCAGACCCGTACAGCCATAGAGAAAGCCGGGGAGATCAAGGGCAACATTATCGCTAAAGAGGTGGAGCTGGGCGTGGCGCTGCAGACGATGAAGACGGACAACGTATACATCATCCAGTTACGAAAAGAGATCGAAGAGTTACAGAAACAGTATAATTACCTGCAGTTCGGGGACAGCCTCTCGGTCAAAGATAAGGAAGAATTTTACATCCCGTTTTCTGATGTGCCTGA
>JAFGOE010000050.1 GCA_016926625.1 Candidatus Zhuqueibacterota bacterium | reverse complement strand
CTGCTGGGCATGGAGGTGGAGACACTGGTCGATGATTACAAAAATGCGGGATATTACTCGCTGGTCTGGAACGGCAGGAACCAGATTACAGCATCGACCGGCTCCGGTCTCTACATCTGCCAGATCAGGGTTAATGATTTCCGGAAGAGCATCAAGATGCTGCTGCTGAAATAGGCTATAAAAGGAAGGAGGAGCTTATACAGGCAAACACTGAAAATCCACCCTCCATATACCCCACCCAGAAAGCCTCAATTCTTTTCAAGGATTGAGGCTTTTTATATGGATTAATCCCGACCATTTCTACGTTTATATAGCTGAAGGAAGGAAAGTATTTATTTTGATCTAATCAATATCCTGGTATTAAGATAATAGGAGGTAATACATATGAAAAAATCAATAAGTATTCCAGGATTTTGTTTCATAGTCTGGAATATTTTCTTTTTCGCAGAGGTCTCCAATCTACATGCTTCAGATCCTTTTACACAAGTCGTTTTACCCGATACCGGAAATTTTATGTCTTGTAGCTGGGGCGACTATGATGCGGACGGATATGATGATCTGTTTTGCGGGAATGATTATGGTCATAACATTCTCTATCATAATAATTGCAATGGTACGTTCAGCAGAGTGACATCAGGAGAGATCGCTCAGAGTAATAAACATGGTTGGGGAAGCACCTGGGGGGATTATGACGGAGATGGTGACCTGGACCTCTTCATTTCACGATTTGCAAGGAGTGAAGATCTTTTATATTCGAATAATGCAGATGGTACATTTGAATTAATCACATCGAACGCAATCGTCATTAATTCAGGTTCGAATTATAGCAGTAGTTGGGCAGATTACGATAATGACAATGATTTAGATTTATTTGTGCCTGTTACCTACAATATACACGATATGAATAATGTCCTATATCAAAATAACGGAGACGGAACATATACTACCATCAATGATGGAGACATTGTCAATGACCTGGGTTCTTCTGAGAGTTGTAGCTGGGGAGATTATGATAATGATGGATATCCTGATCTTTTCGTGGCAAATTATGAGGAAAATAATTTCCTGTACCATAATAATGGGGATGGTACGTTCACCAAAATAACTGTTGGACCAATTGTGAATGAATCAAGCGCGACTTTTGGAGGTAGTTGGGGTGATTTTGACAATGATGGGGATTTAGATCTTTTTATAGCGAACGATGACGCGCAAGACAATTCACTCTATCGAAATGAAGGTGCAGGTACGTTTTCAAAAATTCTAACTGGCGAAATCGTCAATGATGGTGGTAATTCAGTCGGTACAGCCTGGGGTGACTTCGACAACGATGGTGATCTCGACCTCTTTGTTTCGAACCGATTTGATGAAAATAATTTTCTCTATATGAACAATGGGGACGGAACATTCACCGAGAACACCTCGAGTTGTATCACAAACGACAAAGGAAATTCGACCGGCTGTGCCAGCAGCGATTTCGATCTTGATGGTGATCTTGATATTTGTATCGCAAACTGGAGTCCAGCAGGAAATCAGAAAAATTGGCTTTATGTAAATAACGGCAACGATAATAACTATATAAATATTCGTTGTATCGGCATAATATCCAATTCAAGTGCCATCGGTGTCAAGATCAGATTAAAGGCGAACATTTACGGTAATAGCTCTTGGCAACTGCGAGAGTTATCAGCAGCTGCCGGCTATTGCGCGCAAAACAGTTTGAGAGCGCATTTTGGATTGGGTGACGCGACAACCATCGACTCGATTAAGATTGAATGGCCAAGCGGAATATGTCAAATATCAACCGATGAACCTGTCAACACGTCTCTCACGTTCGTGGAACCGACTGATAGTAAATATGGCGATCAATTCAATCCTAAAATAGCGTGTGCTCACAATGAAGGCTATATCCATATAGCAAGATACGTAAAAGCCTGGTTTAATATGATAGGCTCGAAACGTAACGTCATGGCTCAGCGATTAAATGTAAATAATAGTCCCCTGGAAGATCCCTTCAAGGTGAATGACCTGGCATGGGGTAGCAGTCCCTATTTGTATGAAATTCTTAACATCTCAGTTTCTGATGATGGTTCATTCGTCGTTGTGTGGGAACAAGATGATACCCAGAAAATATATGGTCAAAAGTATAGTTATTGGGGCTACAAAGAAGGCTCAAATTTTGAAATCAGCAATGCCAAACAACCTGCCATCGCACTTCATGACAATGGTAGTTTTTTAGTTGTCTATAAATACAGTTACGGCATTCGAGGACAGCGATTTAATCGATGGGGAGTTCCGATCGGAGATGAGATTATCGTCAGCAAAATAATGGAATATCATCGCTATCCAGCCATCGATGTGACCCCACATGGAGACTATATCGTCGTCTGGGAAGCCGAGGTCTCGATGGGAGTTGTTCGTATATATGGTCAACGATTTGACTCCGAGGGCAACTCAATCGGTGGTAATTTCAGAATCGACGATGACCCGGATTTTTATTGGAAAAGTACCCCGGATATCGCCACCAGTTACGATGGGTCATTTGTCGTCGTCTGGAAAGATTATCGCGGCGACGATTATGGAATTTTCGGACAACGGTATGACAGTTCAGGCAATAAAACAGGTGTGAATTTCAAAATCAACGATATCGATGTGATACCGAATCCACGGGCACCCGCAATTAGCTTCAATTCCGACGGTAATTTCGTAGTGAGCTGGGAAGATTATCGCAACGGAGATGCCGATATATACTGTCAGAGATTTAATCATCAGGGTGCAATGATAGGTTCCAATTATCGAATCGATGATGATACAGGACATTCAGAACAAAAAAATCCGGATGTCGCTTCTAGTAAAAATCAGATCTTTCATATCTGGCAAGATAACCGGGTATCCGCAGAAGGATGGAATATAAAAGAAAAAGTAGAAGAGATAAAAAATGTGACCATCCACGTACCGTACGATTACGCGACGATTCAGGGAGCAATCGATGCTGCCTCATTCGGTGACACCATCCTGGTCGCTCCGGGGATTTATGATCTGGATGCATCCATTATCAACGATCGGATAGATAATCTATCTCTATGCGGATCTCGTGAGGAAGACGGAAACAATTCAAGTATCATCAATGCCGCTGTAAATCCAGGAACGTATCCTGCAATTCACTTTAATAATCTAATAAATTGTAATATTGCTGGTTTTGAAATAAAAAATGCCCATACCGGTATTCTTCTTGATCATTGTTCCAATTGCTCAATTCAAAACAACTATGTACATGATAATGATGAGGTATCTTCAATTCATGGGAATGGTGTCATGATAACATACTGCCATGACATTTATGTTAAACATTGCATATTTGACCAGAATGAATTCCATGCAATTGATGTGAATAATTCACACGATATTTTTATTACGTTTAATACAATTCTTAGAACGATGAAATATGATGGGATAATGATAGCTGAAAACTGCAACGAAATAGGTATAGAAGAAAATATTATTGCCTGGAATAAACAAGAGGGAATCGAGATCAGTGCGACACTAGAGCTTTTCAATCAAGGATGGAATTGTTTCTGGCAGAATGGCGGCTTAGGCAATATCTGTGTGGGAGGTACTCAAGTGCAGCCCATTGGCCCTCTCTCTTTTGACGCCGATCCCATGCTGGTAGATATTGATAATCAAAATTACTATCTTTTACCCGGTTCTCCATGTCTGGGTGCTGGTGTATATGGTGAGGATATAGGAGCACTGGGATTACAACCGACGACATGCCTTCTGGGCGATGTCAATGATGATGGCGAGGTCACGCCGGGCGATGCGCTGTG
>JAFGOE010000049.1 GCA_016926625.1 Candidatus Zhuqueibacterota bacterium | reverse complement strand
TATTCCGGATAGTGACGTTCTTCAAAAAACAAGTTCATCACCTTATCCATATAGGTGGCAGTCAGCTGCTGAAACTGCTTACCCACATCGAGCATAAAGTTTTTATAAACCGATAGTTTATCGTTGGATTGAGCCAGATCGGACATTAAAAGGTCGATTGAACGAATATTCAGGTGCAGGATCTGAAACGCATGGTAGCAGCCAAGAAATGTCAGTTTCTCCTGCAAATCATCGGCTACGTCGATGATACAATCCATCTCATCTGAAAAATTAGAGGATATCTTCCAGAGATGAACATCATCGATCTTACCTTTCGATTCCAGGCGGTCGACCAGAGACTCACCGTGCGTTTCGATTATGCGCAGGAATTTCTGATGATGATTCGATAGATTGCTGAATCGCTGTTTTAATATATTTAATTTTGGTTGCATAATGCATACGTTTCGTAAATAAAAAAGCTTCCAAACAAATGCTGAATTTTTAAACCTCGATCCGATGAGAAAAATGCACACATCCAATTGTTTGAAAGCATCATATATAATTAAAAAATCTGAATCAGAAGATAAACGGATACTCGATCTGTCTATCGATCCGCTAATAGCGTTTTTCCTTTTTCCAATCCTATTTTAAATGCCTTCAGATTCATATTTTCGGTTCCTTTCGGAACACGTGCCAGAATAGCAGATTCAATAGCATCTTCGGATATTATTTTGATCACCGACGCGATAATGCCTAAGGCTACGATATTAGCGACCATCGCCTTACCAACGTCATTTTTCGCGATGTCGACAATGGGTATTTTAAACAGTCTGTAATCACCTTTGGGAACTGTGGCGACTGATTCCGAATCCACCAGCAAAATACCATCGGGTTTGAGGTCGATGGCGTATCGATTACAGGACTCCTGAGTAAACGCTAATAACAGGTCGAGGTTCAAGGCCTTGGGGTAATCGATCTCATCATCGGATATAATCACATCGGAGCGACTCGCACCGCCGCGAGCTTCCGGTCCATAGGATTGGCTCTGGGTGGCGTTTTTATCATCATAAATAGCAGCCGCTTCCGCCAGAATCTTGCCTGCCAGGACTAATCCCTGCCCACCTTCACCACTGAGACGAATTTCATATCGAAAACTCATGATTTTGTCTCCCTTACTCGTTCAATAAGCATGTTGTAATTCTGTGTATACTCGGGCAATTCACGATCCACCAGAACGCCCGTGACGATCATGTCCTTTAATTCTTCCTCGCTTAAATTTTTCGCTTTATTAATAGAAACCGATCTCTCTTTCAACTCCTTCATCATGGTGACACCATTCCCAAGTTTATTTCGCCGACCGTAAGCAGTCGGACACGGGGTCAAGGCTTCTACGACTGAAAAACCTTTCTTAAGAATCGCTTTCTCGATGTATTTATCGAGTTGAACCGCATCATACACCGTACCCCGCGCTACAAAACTGGCACCAGCAGCCTCTGCGAGTCCGCTGATGTTAAATGAATTTTCAGGATTTCCAAACGGTGCCGTCGATGCTCTGGCACCGATAGGAGTCGTCGGAGACACTTGCCCCCCTGTCATACCGTAAATGTTATTGTTGAAAAGAATGACAGTAAGGTCGATATTCCTACGCGCTCCATGGATGTAATGATTGCCTCCTATCGCCGTCGCGTCGCCATCACCCGTAATGACGATTACGTGAAGATTGGGATTCGCCATCTTAACACCGGTCGCGAAAGCGATAGCCCGGCCATGCGTGGTATGCAGGGTATTGAAATCAACGTAACCGGGTAGCCGACTCGAACATCCGATACCGGAGACCATGCAGATCTCATCTTTTTGCAATCCGATACGATCAATAGCCCGAAGTATCGCTTTCATCACAATTCCATGTCCGCAACCCGGACACCATATGAGCGGAAAATTTTTCCTGCGTATATATTTCATGTAATCCATTACGATACCATCTCCGTAATTAAATTTAAAATTTCCAGAGGATTAATTGGTTCTCCGTCAATCCGATTGAGTCGGATGATGTCGCTGTTCCCTCTGGCAGCCCATTCCACCTCATGCGCCATCTGTCCCAGGTTCATTTCCGGGACAATGATTTTACGAACAGACCGGGCAAGATCCTCGACCTGCTTCTGCGGGAAAGGCCAGATCACTGTCGGACGAAGGAACTTGATCCTGATTCCCTTTTCACGCGCCAACTGGACGGCACGACGGGCTGATCGCGATGTGGAGCCATACGCAAATACTCCGATCTCCGCGTCCTCATCGTAATCACAATAGGTCTGGATGATCTCATCCGTGTAACGTTCGATCTTACGATTTAAACGAGTGAGGAATTTTGTGATTTCTGGTTGTTTGTTGGTCGGAAACCCCGTCTCATTATGTACCAACCCGGTCACATGAAATCGATATCCCTCTCCGAAACTGGCCATAGGTGGTACATCCGATTCCGTGAACTTGTAAGGAAGATAACTTTCTGGCGGATCGACTGGCCTGAGTCGATTCCAAATCTCAATTTCGGCCGGATCGGGTAACTCTACTTTTTCATTGACATGAGCTATTATTTCATCCAGCAATAAAATGACAGGAGTGCGGAAACGTTCGCTTAGATTGAATGCACGTATCGTCAGATCGAAAGTCTCGCGAACTCCGTTCGGTACGAGTGCGATCATGGGATGATCACCGTGTGATCCCCAACGAGCCTGCATGACATCGCTTTGTGACGGTAATGTCGGCAGGCCGGTACTGGGACCGCCTCGCATCACATTGACTACCACACACGGTACCTCGGCCATCGATGCATATCCGATATTTTCTTGTTTTAACGAGAATCCGGGACCGCTCGTCGCCGTCATCGACTTTAATCCTGCCAACGATGCGCCGATGATCGCTCCCATCGAACTGATCTCGTCTTCCATCTGAATAAATTTACCGCCAACCTTTGGTAATTCCATCGATAATATCTCTGCTATCTCTGAAGAAGGCGTTATCGGATAACCCGCAAAAAATCGTAATCCTGCTACCAGAGCGCCTTCAGCACATGCTTCATTGCCTGTGATCACTTTGATATTCTTATTGCGTTCAACCGAAACCATCAACTTATCCTCATTAATCATCTTCTGTTAATACAGTAATTGCAAAATCCGGACATCGGATTTCACATAACTTACAACTTATACATTGCTCCAGATGCACTACCTCAACGACCGATCCGTTCAGCGCGAGTACGTCCTTCGGACAAAATTCGACACATATACCGCACCCCTTGCACCAGCCAGTGTTTACCTCGATTTTAGGTATTTTTTTTTCTTTCATCCCGGTAACTTTCGATAAAATCTGTTGTATATTTGAAGATTGTGTGTTTAGTGTGGCTCTTCTCTGAACAAACCGTTGTAAAACTTAAAATCTATAGGAAATAAATATAATAATATTATTGTTGTTATGCAAGTTAATTGTCGCCAAAGCCACGGTCGCTTCCAGTTGATCGACAACCCCTGGTTCTCCTCTGCCCGCTTGCTTATGCATGTCCCCAAAGCCCTCTTTTTACTCGATAAACAGGCAAGATCACGGTTAAACTAAACGATGGGTATCGTATCGATTCCTCTGCTTCATCTCAGCCAAGACAGGTTGCTGGGGCAATCGGCCGCATCATGATCTACCCAGGCATCTGAAAACACACAACGTCGACTTTTCTTTACCTGATCACATCGGCCACCGTATCACCTATATCGGCCGGACTATCACAGACATGTACGCCCGCATTGACCAATGCATTCATCTTATCCGCCGCGGTTCCCTTGCCACCCGAGATAATCGCACCAGCATGCCCCATCCTGCGTCCCGGAGGGGCCGTCCTGCCCGCAATAAAACTGACGACGGGCTTTGTCATGTGCTCTTTAATAAATTTCGCTGCTTCCTCCTCAGCGGAACCTCCGATCTCGCCGATCATAACGATCGCCCTGGTCTCCGGATCGGTTTCGAATAAAGCGAGGGCATCGATAAAATTGGTACCAATAATCGGATCACCGCCGATGCCGATACACGTGGATTGCCCCAAATTCTTCAGCGTCACCTGATGCACGGCTTCGTAGGTCAGGGTTCCGCTGCGGGACACGATGCCTACACTTCCCTCCCTGTGTATGAATCCTGGCATGATACCTACTTTAGCCTTGCCCGGCGAGATGATTCCGGGACAATTGGGTCCGATCAGACGCGTCTTACGGTTAAGCAGATACTGATGCACCTTAATCATGTCGACGGTGGGTATCCCCTCAGAGATACATACCACCAGCTCGATGCCTGCCGATGCTGATTCCATAATGGCGTCGGCTGCGAAAGAAGGCGGCACAAAAATGATCGAAGCGTTCGCACCCTGTTGTTGGACAGCCTCTGCTACTGTATTATAAACCGGTATCCTGTCATCAAAACGTTGACCGCCTTTCCCGGGCGTTACGCCGGCAACGACGTTCGTACCGTATTCAATCATCTGTTGGGTGTGAAATGAACCCTCACTGCCCGTGATCCCCTGTACGACCAGACGAGTGTTTTTATCTACTAGAATACTCACGACAAATCCTCCTCTACCTGTATGATGGGTATGAGCTGTGTTAATTAGCTAATGCCTGCACTACTTTCTGAGCTGCTTCCTGAAACGACTTGGCGACTAAAAATTTTAATCCCGATTCCTGGAGTATTACTCCCGCCTCTTTGGCGTTCGTACCCTCCAGACGGACGATGATCGGTATGTCGACTCCGATCTTCCGTGCTGCTTCAACGACGCCGTTCGCAACCCTGTCACAGCGCACAATACCACCAAATATGTTGATTAATACGGCTTTCACATTTTTATCACCCAGGATAATACGGAATCCGTTTTCTACGGTTTCAGCGCTCGCTGAGCCACCCACATCCAGAAAATTCGCAGGTTCACCTCCTGCCAGCTTGATCAGGTCCATTGTCGCCATCGCTAAACCGGCACCATTGACCATACATCCGACGTCTCCATCCAGTTTAATATAATTTAAATTATATTTCGAAGCCTCGACTTCCAGCGGCTCTTCTTCATCGAAATCGCGCCATGTCAAAATATCCTGATGCCTGAATAACGCGTTGTCATCGATGTTGATCTTTGCATCCAGTGCATACACTTTTCCATCTGTAGTCACGACTAACGGATTTATCTCTGCCAACGAGGCATCGATCGCTATGTAGGCATTGTACAACGCCATCAGAAATTTGACAGCGTTTTTATTCTGCTCACCGACAAGGCCCAATCCGAAGGCTAAATTACGTGCCTGAAACGCCTGCAGACCCACTGCGGGATCGACCCACTGCTTGAGGATTTTCTCCGGCGCCTCTGCGGCTACTTTTTCTATTTCCATGCCTCCTTCGGTGCTGGCCATGATCGCCAGTTGCGATACTGACCGATCCAGAACAATCCCAACATATAACTCCCTGTCGATGGCTAATCCCTCCTCAACCAGTACTTTTTTGACAATACGACCCTCACTACCCGTCTGGTGCGTGACCAATCTCATCCCCAGTATCTGATTGGCTATAACCTCCGCTTCTTCAACGCTTTTGGCAAGTTTCACGCCGCCGCCTTTTCCGCGACCGCCGGCATGAATCTGTGCCTTAATCACTACCGTTCCGCCCAGTTCAGCCGCTATCGCCCTTGCCTCTTCAGCCGTGTATGCGATCTTCCCTCTGGGAACGGTGACATTGAATTTTTTTAAAACATCTTTCGCCTGATATTCATGAATTTTCATTATACCTCCCATATTGAAGGTTAACACAAATACTGATACTAGATTACAAGTCGAAACCATCTTGCTAAAATTTCATCTATGTTTCACAGAGCTTTTCATTTGACGATGCGTGTCCCGGTTTTACCCTCGATCGCGTCAGGCATCCTTTCGATCGATGATATCACCACCAAATCTCCCCCC
This sequence comes from Candidatus Zhuqueibacterota bacterium, assembly GCA_016926625.1. Taxonomy (GTDB): domain Bacteria; phylum Zhuqueibacterota; class Zhuqueibacteria; order Thermofontimicrobiales; family Thiofontviventaceae; genus Thiofontadaptatus. The sequence goes on along the minus strand of JAFGOE010000049.1, from coordinate 38,664 downwards.
ATCTCCAGGAAATGAATGGCCGATTCGATCTTGGGCCCCATATTCCCAGGCGGGAAGTGCCCTTCCTCAAAATATCGTCTCGCCTCGCTCACGGTCATCTGATCAATAAATCGTTGATCGGATCGCTTGTAATTCAAAGCGACCTGGTCAACTCCTGTGAGTATGTATAACTCCTGTGCACCTATATCCCTACCTAAAATAGCCGCGGCTCTGTCTTTATCGATGACACCGTCCACCCCCTCGTATGTACCGTCATCCTCGATGTAAACCGGAGCCCCACCACCACCGACGGCGATCACGATGTAACCTAAATCGACCATCGTCATAATCGGACCTCGTTCCACTATCTCAAGCGGAATTGGCGACGGAACGACACGCCTGTAACCGCGACCCGCATCGTATTTGACGACCCAACCGCGCTCCTTTTGCAGTTTTTCTATTTCATCTTCATGGTAAAACGGACCTACAAATTTTGTAGGGTTCAAAATGGACGGATCATTCCGATCGACAACTACCTGGGAGACGATCGTGACGACCTCACGATCGATCTCCTGGCGATGCAATTTGTTCTGCAGTGATTGTGCGATCATGTAACCCATCCCTCCCTCAAGGTCCGCTACCATTACACCAAGCGGTATCGGCGGCACCAGGGTGCGCGACTCTTCGACCCGAATCAAGGCGTTGCCGACTTGCGGACCGTTGCCATGGGTGATGGCAATCTTATAGCCACGTTTGATGAGTTCCATGACACCAACCAGACTACGGCGAGTGTTGGCAAATTGCTGATGTATATCTCCCTCTTCGAATTCGCGAGTGATGGCATTCCCGCCTAATGCCACCACCGCTTTCTTACCTTTATTCAACATAGTGATCAATCGAATCCTTATATAAACTTTTTCAAGACATCGTCTAAATTGGGACGTCCGATTTCCTGCAATTCGTATCTCACCCGAACCGCTGGTTTATTGATTTTTACCACCCGCCTCAGATCGATCGGGGTTCCAATGACCACGGCGTCACAATCGACTGCATTGATGGTTTTCTCAAGGTCTGCGACTTGCTGTTCGCCGTAACCCATGGCGGGTAACAATTGGCCGATCTCCGGATATTTTTCAAATGTCTCTTTGATTTTTCCCTTGACCCATGGGCGAGGATCAACGATCTCGGCGGCGCCAAACTTTTCAGCCGCTACAACCCCGGCACCGTAGGTCATTTCGCCGTGCGTCAATGTGGGACCATCTTCGACGACTAACACCCGTTTATTCTGAATGGTAGCCGGATTATCGACGAACAGAGGGGACGCGCCGTCAATGATTATCGCATTCGGATTCGTCATCCGGATATTTTCTCTAACATATTCGATGTTCTCATAATCAGCCGTATTTATCTTATTGATAATCACGACATCGGCCAACCTCAGGTTTGTTTCCCCGGGATAGTAGGAGATCTCATGTCCCGGCCGATGAGGATCGGCGATCAGGAGGGTGAGATCAGGCTTAAAAAACGAAGTATCGTTATTTCCGCCATCCCAAATCACGATATCGGCCTCCGCCTCTGCCTGTTCCAGGATTGCACCGTAATCGACACCCGCATAGACGATTGTTCCCATATCGATATGAGGTTCGTATTCTTCACGTTCTTCAATGGTACATTTATGTGTGTCCAGATCCTTATACGTTTCAAAGCGCTGAACCTTTTGCGCGGCCAGATCACCATACGGCATCGGATGCCTGACGACCACCAGCTTTTTGCCCGCATCTTTTAAAATCTGACACACCCGGCGGGTCGTCTGGCTCTTGCCACAGCCAGTTCTGACAGCACAGATGGCTATCACCGGTTTTTTGCTCTTCAGCATCGTGTGTCCAACGCCGTGCAATATAAAATCTGCACCAGCTGCGTTAACAATAGCACCTTTGCTCATGACATATTCATAGGCTAAATCGCTGTATGCAAACACGACCTGGTCTACGTGATGTTTTTTAATCAGATCAGTGAGATCCGTCTCCGCATAAATTGGGATTCCGTCCGGATACAGCTTGCCAGCTAAAACCGCCGGATACTTTCTGCCTTCGATGTCCGGTATCTGAGTCGCCGTAAAAGCGACTACTTCGAATGCTTCATTATCTCTGTATATCATATTAAAATTATGGAAATCACGACCCGCCGCTCCCATGATGATTACTCTTGTTCTTTTCATAAATCCTCCATGTGGTTGTATATAAACATGTATCTGTCTCTTCGTACTATCGTACCAAATCTGAATAAATTTTATGACGTTGTTTGATCATAATGTGTAGTTAATACAATATAGTTATGATATTGTTAGCCTTTCCGGCTAAAAAGAGGATAAATGGAGAAATTTAAGAATCAAACATTCGATGCCAGACAAGACTACGCAGGTATCTCTCTGCCAGCCGAATGGTACTCGCCATATTCATGTTCATGGATATGCTTTATTTTCATGAAATATTCAATTAGCAACTGTTTTATCGAAGCCAGCTCACTCGCTGTAACGACTTGTGTTTTTATGGTAGAACAAAAAGGAAGGTTCTTCAGGTACCAGGCTAAATGTTTGCGCATAGCGCGTACGCCAGCATGTTCACCATATTCTTCGACAGCCAAATGTAAATGCTCCAAACACATACTCAGTCGCTGATCAAGTGTCACAGGTGGTATTAATTTATCAACGGTTAAAAAATTTTCCACTTGATTAAAAATCCACGGATTTCCGTAACTGGCGCGGCCGATCATAACCACGTCGCAGTTCGTCATTTCCATCATTTGCTTTGCGTCGCTCGGCGTCTTGATGTCGCCGTTCCCGATCACAGGGATACTGACTGCTTCTTTCACTTTCCGGATGATATCCCAGTCCGACTGGCCCCTGTACAATTGTGTCCCAGTCCGCGGATGGACAGTCAGAGCTGCAACTCCGCAATCTTCGAGCAGTCTGGCAATTTCAACAGCATTTATATGGTGTTCGTCCCATCCGCTTCTTATCTTCGCAGAGACAGGTAATTTCGTGGCATGAACCACTGAAGTGACCAACCTGGCAAGCAGATCAGGATCTTTAAGCAATGCGGAACCCGCTCCTCTCTTTACCACCTTCTTTACCGGACATCCAAGATTGATGTCGATTACATCAGGAGCATAAGATTCTGCGATGACTGCAGCTTCTGCCATGCTATCCGGATTGGCACCAAACAGTTGGATCGCAATCGGTCTCTCTTCTTCTCTAAAATTAAGATAGCGCCTTGTCTTCTCGTCATCGCGGACGAGTCCTTCGGCGCTTATCATCTCAGAAAATACGATTGCCGCACCCTGTCGCTTACAGATGAGTCGGTATACCCGATCCGATATTCCAGCTAACGGAGCGAACGCAACGTGTCCCTGAATGCGGACGTTTCTAATAAACATAACGGCAAAATATAACATTTTTTGACAAAACTTGCAAGCCCTTTTTTGTACAAAAACCAATAATTTGCTTGCTTTTTAGATAAATATTTCGTATAATTATCGTTTAAAATATGTAAATTGTCAATATTGAGATAAATGTTCAGGAAGGAGATATTCGATGTCTCGTAAGTGCAGCATTTGCGGCAAGGGCCCGATGGTAGGAAATAACGTCAGCCACGCTCACAATTTAACTAAGAAAAGATTTCTTCCTAATTTGAAGAAAGTGAAAGTGGAGTTCGAGGGCAAAATACTGAAGACATACGTTTGTACACGTTGTCTGAAAAGCGATAAAGTCACCAAAATCGTCTAGATCCCTCTCATATAGCGATACCAGGAAAGCAAGTGCAGAACTTGCTTTTTTTGTTTTGAGCTGAAAACCATTCCGACTGCTTCCTATCTTTACGCTGAATTCGATGCTTAGCAGCACTGCGATTCGGTAATTCCAGGCGTCGCTCATCGAGGATCACTTGCCGCCAATTGATCGACACTCCTTTCGAAATTATACAGATAAACGTACCGTGCTGAATCAAAAAGCCGCCAGGAATAAAATCCTAACGGCTTTTCTTAGGGGGGAAAATGGAATCAGATACGCTTAATTTATGTCATTCATGAACAAATTCCAATTTAAAATAGATCAAATAAACGCTCTCATAGCTGGTGATCGGTCCATCCACGACGAATTGGGGATACTGATCAGCAATCAAATAATAGTGCATCACATTGATTGAGTTCGTTCCTTCCGGTAAATAAAAAATGCCGGCATCACGTTCTGATGCATGGGGGGGGCCAGGTTCATCAGCTACTACCTTGTAAACACCGGCATTTGGATTCTGAGGCGTCGTTTCACCGTGCGAGTTGGTTACTGTCAGATAGTAACTCTCGTTTTTCTGTGAATCACCGCTATTGTACCATGTTCCAGCTACTATGCGATAGTAACCCGCCATTTCGATCTCGGCCGAAGCAGCATTATACACCGATCTGGGAATCGATTGATGAAATGCACAGACACGAGCCGTTGTCGGCAGGATAATGGACTCTATTTGAGGTTCAACAGGATCAGCCACCACGATAATTGTATCTGTTATCGACGATTGACCGTATTCGTTAAAGGCGAAAGCAGTTATTTCTCGTAAACCGGGCGAATTAAATACGATCTCCGACTTCCCGTTTAAACCGGCGCCAGGGATATAGTCGACATCGACTCGGTCGGCTTTCCATGACCGCCATTCGACCATCGCCGGCTCACCCACGCGCACGCTATCCATAACAGCAAGACTAATGACCGGAAGTATCGGGTTATCGACTTCCCTGAACATCACCGAATCTCGCTTCACGGTCGTTAGGCCATTTCTTCCATAGGCGATCGCTGTGAAATATTTCATACCAGGCTGCTTTGCAAGATACTCTTCATTTCCGATTGGCCCGCGCGTGCCCACACCCTGATCGATGACAACACGCACGCCGTCCGATCTCCAGCTCAGATTGGCCGCATGGCCGAAGTTAACTGTGCCGGGACTGACTTCGAATTCCAGTTTAGGCGGTTCTTCAGACGACACCACGAGTGTATCCGCAGCAACGGCAACAGTATTATTTCCATAGGCTTTGGCATGGATGATGTATTCGCCAGCTTGTGCGAACCTGGTCTTCCACTGCCCTGATAATCCCGGATTCGTTACGAAATCGACATCCACTTGCGATGCGTGCTCAGACGTCCATGCGATGATGACTTCCTCATTGACGGTGACCTGATTCGGAGATACATGAACCTGCACCGTGGGATTCAGCATCAGTGGCTGTCTTACGATCAACGTATCCGCATCATGCGCTTCTCCTCCGACACCATAAGCATGAGCTCTGATAATTTTAGTGCCCGGAGTAGAAAACGTCATTTCATGCTGGCCCGACAGTCCCGGGTTCTCCACAAAATCAACAGCCACTTCACGCGCGTCCGTTGAACTCCATGAGAAAGCAACAGGCTGATTGACCTCCACGTTCGATAATTCAATATCGATTTCGATGGTCGGTGCAGGAGTCGTTCTTTCCTCAACATGCAACGTATCACGCGCCTCGACAACCCCTCCGGGTCCGTAAGCGAATGCCCGAACGACTACTTCGCCGCTCTGATAGAAACGTTCCTGCCATTGCCCTGATAATCCCGGATTGGTTACGTAATCGACGGCTACCTCGGTGGCGTTTTTCGAGTTCCATTTGATCGTCGCTACCTGATTGACGTAAATACGATCAGGAGTAACGGACAGAGAAATTTCAGGTACTTCGTTCGGTAATTCTTCTATCAATATGCTATCCGTTGCTGTCGCGTTTCCGACACTATTGTGCGCAATTGCCTTTATATAATGATAGCCGGGGGACTGAAATCTAACCTCCCTCTTTCCGTTTAAGCCTGGATTTTCCACATAATCGATGTCGACCTGAGTCGCATTGAAAGACTCCCAGGAGATGAGTACAGGTTGGTTAACATAACCGGAACCTGGAACCGATAGCGCTACTTGTGGCAGACTGAGCTGCGACTGTGGCTGCATCTTGATATTCTCCGTGGTCACACTATCTGTCCTCACCATGACCGCTTTGAGTACCAGTTCGTAACCGACCTTTTCACATCGGATAAAGTAACCGCCTGCCTCGAGGGTAAGATAGATTTCCTGATCGAATGTTTGTTCGAGGATCAGATTCGCGTTATCTGTCACCGTCGTCTCCACTGAATCCACGTTTACCGTGATTAAGAGCTGTCCGGTATTCAACGGAGCCCGTCTCATGACGATCTCTTTTTGTATGAGCAAATGATTGTCTACCGTCATCGATTCAGAATAGATCTCAAAACCTTCCTTTTGAGCGCGTAACGTATGAATGCCGTAGGCGATTGTATCAACCGAAAGCGGTGTAAAACCTAAGAAATTTCCATCCAAATATATATGAACGCGTTCGATGGCGACTCCGTTAACATCGACCGCCGTGACCAGAACGCTTCCCCATTCATTTTCATCCAAATTATCATTATGGTTATCAGTATCGACAGGTGCCTTGCTGCAACCAATCGCTATGGTTATCAAGACCCCCAATAAAAAGACTACTATACGACGCATTTTCCAAACCCCTTTCAAGATAAAAACACAGATTACCACCGGTTCAGCTTAAAATTAAAGCTGATCGTCGTAGATAATCCATGAACCCAATTTCCCGTTTCCCTGAGTGTTGATACACTACCCAGGTTATATCCAACATATAAATTAACAAATTTGAAGTGAATGTTCGGACCGGCTGTCATACCGATCACTTTCATGGTCCAATTATCCGAACTCGTGAAAAATTCCCATCCTGAAAACAATCCCACACTGAAATCGTACCATTCTCGCGGTAAAATATTAAATGTGCCCATTAAGAACGCATCGCCGCGGTTGCCGTCGATGTAAGAGTGACTCCATGGTGAAAATCCTCCCTGGAATTCGATACCCCAATTTTGACGCTTCAGCGCCAAACCCACATAGGGCGACATCAGATCATAATGGCCACCGCCAGTCCAGTAAAATAAACCACTCTCAATTTCCCAATTGAACGCGTTCGTCGAGATCTCAGCATAGGTCGTCATGTTGGCTGCTGCGTCCTGATTAATCAGGCTATCCCGCAGTGCCCGAATCTGTCGGGATTTCGCATTATCTAACGCCATCAATTCCTTCTTTAACGAGTCGGTGACAGAATTTAACTTATCGAATTTCGAATTCAGGACTAAATTTTCCTTTTTAGGATACCAGATTACCTTTACTCCTCGAACCGATTCATCCGTCGTTCCGATCTCACCCCGATTATAACGCTTCCTCAATTCACTTGCTCGTTCCAGTTTTTTACCTTCGTCCCAGGCCGATGAAAGTCGCTTTACACCATTTGCCTGCCTCCATTGCAATTCATCAGATGCTCCTAAAAATTCGACATCAATATCATCTCGTTTCATTAACTCATCAACAAATTCTAATGCTTTATCGTCAATCGTGGCGTCTTCAAGATTTGCACTGCCCGGCTCAAACGATTCTACCCATACGTAACCTGAGTCCTGTCCATACAACGGCATATAACCTAACATCAAGAAAATTATAAATAAATATCTTGCTGTATTAACGCCTAATCTGCTTATTTGGTGTGACATTTTAATATCACCTCTCTCTTTGGTCTTCTTACGATTCATGACTGTATATTGGTCATTTTTCATATTTTTTATTCTCCGCCTCTTTAAAGGCAAATTATATGCCATATTTATATTATATATTATAATATATTGTTATTTAAATGTTTATAACTTTTTTTAATACTTTTTGCAATTACAATTTTGAACTTAAAATGTATCGAAAATAAGACGACTGTCCTAATGGATACAAATTTAATTTTTTGTAATTATTTACACTAATTTAACGGGTAAATTCAATAAAAGTGTGATACATATCAGATTTGATTCTTTATTTATTAGATTGATGTGATAATTTTTTCATAGGAAATATAGAGAAAAATCGCGGTGCTATTGGGAAATCATTTGCGTTGGATTGTGAAGCAGCGTTCAAAGTGCTTAATGATGTCGCACCGTTTTTTATGACAATCTCTCCCGGCACGGCGAATAGTGAGACCATGGGAGAAAGGTTGGCAGCTGAGAGATGATTAAACGTTCAATGAGCCTTTCGGAACGTGTTTCGTGAGGAGAGGAGAATGGAATGCGATGTTTAAACTGGTATGGCGCGACTGAGTGCGGGTTCAAATTGTCAGCTCCTTTAGATGAATGAAACAGGAGCTGACATGAACACCGTGATATTATTACGGCAAATTACAAAATTGTATGACAAAAGTGTCACAGTAAATATACACACCGAATTTATCTAACATCGTCTATTACTGCAATTCCCTGATTCTGACATCGATACCTTTCATATCCTTCATAAGCTCGAGCAGATCATCGACGTTAGTGTCTCCGTAATGGTAAGGGTATAGTATTTTGGGTTGAAATAACTTCACCGCATCCGCCACCATTTGGGGAGTCATTGTATACGGCACATTCATGGGTAGAAATGCTATATCGATATCCTTCAGGTTCTTCATTTCAGGCACATTTTCTGTATCACCCGCGATATAGACGTTGACATCGGCGAAGGTAATGACATAACCATTTCCCATACCTTTGGGATGAAACGGTTCGCCACTATCTCTTTTATGAACGATATTATAAGCAGGTACAGCCGCGATACGGAGTCCCCGCACCATGGTGGTGTCACCGTTTTTCATGACGGTCCCTGAACCTACTTTACCGTGGCATAATTCGGTCAATATGACATCAGTGCTATCATGCATGATGTGATTGAGGGCAGTCATATCGAGATGATCGCCATGCTGGTGAGTCAACAGGATCAAATCAGCTTTGGGCAGCTTCTCATAATCCGCATATCTGCTAACCGGATCGATGTGGATAATATCGCCCTTGTATTCAAACATCAATGTTCCATGACCGATAAACGTCATAATCAAATTACCATCCTCAGTCTTAATCGTGTCTGAATCGAATAATTTTGCTTCCGAGCATGAAGTGACTAAGAATGACAGTAGAATTATCATTATATATTTTTGCATGATAACCTCCATCTTCATGATTTTATTACAAGTTAGAGTTTTGTGATATACTATTTATCAATATACTAATATTAAAAAAAGATGCAATTTTCTTTGAGAAAAAAATTATTTCCTAAAAGCTTTGACCACGAAGATAACGAAGAAAACGAAGAACACGAAGCCTCTCTCCCCCCTCTTCCTGAAAAAGTACATCATATTAAAATACTTTATTGTCTTTTTTAAATTTGAATTATTTTTTATATGGATATTTTCTGAATATTTCTTCTCCTTCTCGGGTGGTTGGGTATTGGGCTTCGTGTTCTTCGTGTCTTTTGGTTCTTCGTGTGCTTCGTGGTCAAAGCTTTTAAGAAATATCTCATACCTCCAAATACCCCGGCACATATTCCGCGCGCTTGATCTTGTTGGTCGGTGTGGTGACAAAGGGCGACGACTGTTCTATGATTTTACTGATTTTTGAATACGCCGGCAACTTCGCGTTGACTTCCTTTCTGATCTGTTCCAGTAGATCGTTGATATCAGAGGCTATGGTATTTTCATCTCTTTCTGATTTGAGATTCTCGATGTAACTGTAATTAGGATAAATTCTGGCTACGATCTGATCTTCGAGCTCGTAAACCAGAGTCTCCTCGACAAATATAGATTCCAGTAATTTCGCTTCAATCGCTTCGGGATAGATATTTTCGCCGGATGGGCCGATAATCACATTCTTCGATCTGCCGGTAATAAACAGATAGCCATCTTCATCTAAATAGCCAAGATCTCCGGTCTTAAACCACCCATCGCTCGTAAATACTCTAAGCGTGGCTTCCTCATCTCGATAATACCCCTTCATCACATTAGGCCCTTTCACACATATCTCCCCGATACCAGAACCAGGATCCTGATCGATGATTTTGATTTGCACATCGGTAATCGCATGCCCTGGTGAACCCATTTTTTGGCTTTCCATCGAGGAGAACGTGACTAATGGAGAACATTCACTCAGTCCATAACCACAACAGTATGGAATACCTCCCTGTTGCATAAATAGCTCTACCTCCGACGAAAAACTTGCGCCGCCTATAATGATGCAATCGAGGCGTCCTCCCAGCTGCTTGTATAATTTTTTACCGATCAGTTTGTACAGCAGGCGTTTCGTGAACGCCGTCTTCATCAATGTTCGTAATAGGAAACTACTTGAAATTGTGGGCACAACTTTCTTATGATAAATTTTTTCGAATACCAATGGCACGGCTCCGAATATAGTGGGCCTTACTTCCGCCATGGCATCCATCAATACCTTGGGTGACGGCGCTTTATTTAAATAGTATATGCATCCTCCGCAGTAAATGATAGATAAAAAACCGGAGGTTGATCCAAATCCATGCGCCATCGGTAATATCGACAATACCACGCTGTTTGAATTGATGACCTTCAATAGATCAGGGCCTTCGAATAAATTACTGACCAGATTTTTATGTGTCAACATAACCCCTTTGGAATGTCCGGTCGTGCCTGAAGTATAGAGTATCTCAGCGATGTCATCTTCATCAATCACCTCATCGAGATTTTTGTCAGGACTGCGATCAAACGGTCGCATGACCTTCTCAGGAATGTCATGTAATAATCTTGTGATCTTGTTTTTCGGATGAGCAGTACCTGAAATTACCGATAGATCATCCAGCTTGATGATCAATTTCAAATGAGTCAAAGAAGGAAGATTATAATTCTGGTGGAAATTTTCTGTAATGAAAATGGCCACGGCTTCAGAATGTTTAATGATATGTTCAATATCTGATTCCGGAAATCCCTCCAAAACAGGTACAGCAACGGCTCCCATGGTCATGATAGCCATGTAGGCGATCGCCCAGTTAGGAGAAGATTTGCCAAGAATCACGATTTTATCCTGTTTCCTGATTCCCAAACCCTGTAAATTCTCTCTCAGCGCAACTATTTTTCTGTTATACCCGGCATAGGTGAACGGTTTTTCTCCTACCAATGCTAAAATCGGACGATCAGGGTATTTTTCAACGATTCTCTGTAAAAACAGATCTAATGTATATTTCGACAATCCAAATTTCATCGTAAGCTTAACCTTTCTTGGAATTGATTCATTAACCTATTATAAATATAAAGTTTAAATTGATATTTTCGGATGGCAATATCTAAGATTGCTACGTTAATATAGGTTGTTTTAATCAAAATGTCAATTTAATTTTTATGTATGCAGCGGTCGAATCACTGTAAATGATACTATAAAGTGTTTAAACAGGGGATGTGACAGTATGATGAACTTTCCGCTTTGTCAGTTTTGCAGCGGTTTGTGGATCATGTGCAGGGACACGTTCGGATATCGCAGGCCAGGGAGGTGTCTTTGTGATGTATGTTCACAGCGACTTACCTTATGACCTCGAGCTGACTAGCCGCAGATAATTTCACGCAGGATTGCTCCGTGCCCACGATGATTCCATCGAAGGCTCAAGACGTTACATCAGAAAGCCTAATTTTAGCATCTCAAGACCTGTGTTGCTGGCTCGAACTTAAATTCTGACATTTACTGCAGAGTCCGTAAAAATTGATCGTATGATGCATTATTTGGAAGTTATACTTTTTCGACAACGACTCTTCGACTTTTTGCATGAGATGAAATTCTTCTTCAGCGTAGTCATAATAATCGATGATCGTCTTACAGCATACGCAAATCATGTGATGATGGTACTTTATTTCTCTCACCCCACATGGCATCTCATAGCGCGTCTTGTTATCGCCGCAATCAAATTTTTGAATCAATCCAAGTTGTGTTAACAATTCTAATGTACGATAAATTGTGGTCATGCCGATCGGAGAATTCAGCTTGATCGCCTGATCATAAATATCATCTGCACTTAAGTGATCTTTGGCTTCGGTCAAAATCTTTATCACAATTTTGCGGGGAATAGTTATCCGACAGCCAGCACTGTAAAACCTTTTTTGCCACCAGATATCGCTCATCTGTGACTTCTCCTAAAAAAATGATCCTGTTTGATATTCAGTATACAAATACTATCTAAAATAGTTTTCAGCTAAAATATTAGATTCATTTTAAAACATAAAATAATTAATTATGATTAGCTTCAATTATAAAATATGTAATTTTAACGAAATTATCAAGAACTTTTAATTTTTTATCATACATTCTCATTCACTGGTGCCTATTTGTAACGATTATTTTCTATAATTTTATTGTTCCACTTAAAAAATATGATTATATTAAATTGAATTAACAGAGTGGTATTTCGGGCTTAGTTGTTCGCATCATTTTTTTTATTCAATCATAATAAAAAAGGAGACCTGGAGATGACACTATATCCGGTCCAATTTGACATCGATTACCCGCGTAAATCGAACCGGGTGACTGTTTTTTTTCGATTATTTCTTGCTATTCCTGTCGTTATTTTATTGATGTTACTGATCTCATCGACGTATACAACGACGGCAGAAAATGAGAGCAGTTTAAGTACAACATTTCTAGGAATCATATTTGTGCCCACGGTGTTGATGATATTGGTCAGGCAGAAGTATCCGAAGTGGTGGTACGATTGGAATATGGGACTAACCAAATTTCTGATGCGTGTGGCCTCATATCTATTATTATTGCGCGATGAATACCCATCGACCGACGAGGACCAGGCAGTCCATGTAGTAATCCCCTATCCTGATGTAAAAAAAGATCTGAACCGATGGCTGCCTCTGGTAAAATGGTTGCTGGCCATTCCGCACCTCATCATTCTCAGCCTGCTATCCGTCGCGATGGTGCTATGCTCAATTGCCGCGTGGTTCGTCATCTTATTCACGTCCCGCTACCCGCGAAGCATATTCGATTTTGTGGTAGGTTCATTAAGATGGTCGTTGAGAGTCGTTGCCTATGTATTTCTTTTAACCACAGATATATATCCGCCATTCAGGCTGAACGACTGATGAACCCGGGGCAAAGCAGGGAAGACAACACATGCAGACTGTATTGCTGAATTACACAGCCGGAAGCTATGCTAAGCTGCCTTGCCCTGCTCTCTGCTGGGGAAATCATGAATATTAAAATTTTTCTTGATTTGAATTAATATTTTAATTATATTAGGCCTTGTTATTAGCCACCGTAGCTCAGCTGGTAGAGCAACTGATTCGTAATCAGTAGGTCGACGGTTCGAATCCGCCCGGTGGCTCAACAATTATAGAGCTAACTCTATTATTTAATATGTATTTATTCGATTTTTAGAATTATACTAAATTCGAAGATTTAAGAGCATTTTTGTGGCTTTTTTACTGAATATGTAAAAAAATATTGCAAAAATATTGCAAAAAATTTTAAAGCGAGAAAGTAGTTTTTGTCACTTCCGATTTTTGGGATTGATTCCCCCCTATCTTCTTTAACATCCTCCGCTGGATCCTATTATTCAAGAACAAATATTTTAAAGAAAAATCTACTACGCCAATTCACCCGGGAATGAAAAATTTGTTGACTTTTCTTGTTTTTTTAAATTATTTTGTATGAATAATCGTTCGGTATGAATTTCAGGTTGGACGATTCCTGTGAAAATATGTAGCTTAGTGATAATCTGTGCTACTAATCTTAGGAGTCTTATTTTCGCGTCAGCCAGAAACTGTAGTGATTAAAATTTATGAAAAAATTTATTGCAACATACTAATATAATGATTAATTTATAGCTGTATAATCAATTCTCTTATAAATGGTGAATTTGTTTAATTCTATAAAATATAATTTGAAACCTATTGCTATTTAAAAAACTAACCAAAATTAAAAGTGAAAAATAGAAAAATTTTTCAAAAGATACTGACAAGTAACACGAATGTACGTTTTTCAGAGATTGTTGCTTGCGCTGAAATGTTTGGTTTTTATTTAGACCGCGTAAGTGGAAGTCATCACATCTTTGTTCATCCAGAAGTTCCGGAATTAATAAACTTGCAAAATGTTAAAGGTCAGGCAAAACCTTATCAGATAAAGCAATTATTAAAAATTATTGAAAGATATAATCTCCAAATGGAGGAAGACGAATGAGAGATTATCATATAAATGTTTTTTATAGTGAAGAAGATGAAGGATATATTGCTGATATACCTGATTTAATTCATTGTTCATCGTTTGGCAGTACTCCTGAAGAAGCACTGCAGGAAGTATTAAAAGCTAAAAAAGCATGGATTGATGCAGCTCATGCAAATGGGAAAGCTATTCCTGCACCCAATTACCGACCGGCGATATATCAAGTTGCATAAATCCAAGGGAATAACAATAACAAATCTAAATTATGAATGTTTGGTTATTTTATGCATTCTTGCAAATTTATTCGTTTTTCTAATTTTCCCACAGAGATGTTCCCCTTAATTTTCACTTAGAAATCCTGCTTAATTTATCTTATGAATAATTATGTAAGTAACTGCTAACAAGACGTTTACAGTTTGCAACAGGGTGTTGTTTCTCTTAGTTATTACTGATTCTTACGTTCAGTGGGTCTCAGCATTGTCGCACCTGAAACGCCAGTCGTTATGTAATGGCATAATATAAAAATTATATTGCAGCGTTCATAAGTAATAGTTAATTGAAATATAAATATAAATTTAAACTCTTGTGAGAAGATTAGGAGTTCCTTACCCATTCGGATAATGATGACTGGTTTTGATGAAGTAATGGAAAAAGTGAAGGATAGGACTGTCCCAGATTGGAATAAAATTGAAAATAATTAAGTGAATTTGTTCATAATTCATGCGTTATTAAAATATGGTTGCTTTGCACAAAATAAATTAAATGCACTATATTGATGTTAACCGTTTGTGACAACGTCATCATTACCAACAACAAATATGAAATAGATACGTTTATTAAATTGCCGCCGTCAAAATATAACCCGAAATCCTCAAAATAGCATGCGACGTTATTACATGGATTTCTTCATCACGTCTTCACCTATTCCGTTCGGAACATTACATACATACTCACGCATATTCCCGTCTCAGTGTCGCCAGCATATCATCCGTCAATTGTTCCGTTTTCCGTAATTCGGCAAATTTATCTAACAGATCGTTCACTGTAAGCCGTCGTTTCTCCTCACGAGAGATGTCATCGATGATCTGACCCTTATGCATCATGATAGTGCGTTC
Source organism: Candidatus Zhuqueibacterota bacterium (assembly GCA_016926625.1). Classification (GTDB taxonomy): domain Bacteria; phylum Zhuqueibacterota; class Zhuqueibacteria; order Thermofontimicrobiales; family Thiofontviventaceae; genus Thiofontadaptatus. The sequence goes on along the minus strand of JAFGOE010000049.1, from coordinate 23,463 downwards.
ACCCACGTCAAGAGCCTGCTGCATGCTGTGTGTAACCATGACAGCAGTGAGCTTCTCCCTCTCAATAAAACGTTTAGTAAGCCTTATGACCTGAGCCGCTGACTTTGGATCGAGTGCCGCCGTATGTTCGTCGAGCAGTAATACTTTGGGTTGTGCGATCACAGCCATGAGCAGAGTGAGAGCCTGACGCTGTCCGCCAGAGAGTGATCCGATTAACGTATCGAGTCTACCCTCGAGCTGCATTTCGAGCTGTTTTACTTCCTCTTTGTACTGAGAGTATCGTTTCGAATCGAGTCCAAGCACAGGGTAACTTACCTTATTGCGAAGATAAGCCATGTGCAGGTTCTCCGCTATGGTCATTATCGGGGCCGTCCCCATGAAGGGGTTCTGAAAAACTCTCGCAATGTACTTTGCACGCTCATAATCTTTTTTATGGGTCACATCATGACTATCTAAAATGATCTGCCCCTGGTCAGGAGCAAATGATCCGGCAACAGCGTTTAAGAGAGTCGATTTGCCCGAACCGTTGGTACCGATAATCGTGACAAATTCACCTGGCTTAATCGTTAGATGAATGTCACGCAGTGCATAGGTCTCGTTAATGGTACCGACATTGAACCTTTTATGGACACCGATTATCTGTATCATATGTCTTCCTGTACGTTGATTATAAAAAATGATCTAGCTTCAAGTTTTACGAAAAAACATCATGTTAATAGAAATATTGCATGAATTTAGAATCCTGGCGATCGTCGCAAGCGCTATGATGATCGTTCTATCCCCTGAGGTTGAAGACCATTCGGATCTTTTATCAAGAAGCGATTTTATCGCATCCATAATTTCCCCGGTATCACTGACAGTCGCCTCTATCAGTTCAAAATCGTACCGTTCTGCAGCGACTCTGGCTTGATAGGTACAGGCCTCGGAACAGACTTCGGCGGGATTCCAGATAATACCAATACTCCTTGCCTCCGGAAAAATCTCACGCGTAACCGTTATCGTACTTGCAACATTACGTCACCAATATTGTGTTTATGCCCAGAATCTACGATGTCTCCACCGATGAGCAAATTTGCCTGTGCTTTGATCTCATCTGAGATGGCTATACCTAACTTCGATGCAACGTCGAGATTGATACCAATGGTGAGTTTTTTATATCTCTCGAATGGAATATTATTAGGACTTTCTCCTTTTAGAATCCGATCCACAAGACCGGCGGCCTGAATTCCGCTGGTCGTATAATCATAGCCCAGTACAGCAAGCGCTCCATCCCCCAATCGCTCCACATCACTCAGAAATATTGGGATTTTTTCAGATTGTGACGCTTTCACCACGGCTTCAAAGGCCGAATAGACGATATTGTCCGGACTGAGTACAAACGCATCGATGCCTTTTTGTACGAGTGATACGGCTGCTTCATATACGCTTGCAGAATTCGTTATCGTTGCTCCAACAAACTTAACATCCGTGTAGACCTTCGTCGCTTCCCGCAACTGATCGACATTAAAGACTGAATTTGCCTGAGCCGGATCCCAGATAGCACCGATTGTGATCGGGCCCGGTCGAATTTCTCTCACCAGCTCCAACGTCTTATCCATAGGCACCCACCCGTATACACCGGTAACATTAGGCAGATGTTCTTCATCCGACCTTCCCGCTTCGATGATAAACGGATTCGCAACCGTGGCAAACACGATAGGCTTATCTTTTACCTTATTAATAGCTACCTGGGTGCATCCAGTCGATATGGTCACGATAACGTTAACATCCTGACGAATAAACTTATCGATGATCGTGTTGACAGTCGTCAGATCACCGGCAGCGTTTTCCAATAGGATCGTCGAATTATCTTCGTCGCGATACCCGAGTCGGTTCAACTCATCCACCAGGCTATCTCGAGTGATATTTAAGAGTCCGTTATCGGCCAATTGCACACAGCCAATTTTAAATTGCTTCTCAGTAGTAGTTGCTTTCCTGGCAACCAGATAAAACCCTAAAGCGATCAGGACGAAAACGACCATCAACATGCCAAATGACCAACGTACTCTCTTATTGGAATATACGTCTCTAAACCATGGAATCAGGCGCCTGGATTCTCTCCCTCTACCGACGGACTTTGAAAATATTAAGGTAAGCAATACGAACACCGCTGTGAGCAGCTTGAGGTCTATCGGATTCATACCGACGTACAGAGCGAATGCGATCATAAGCCTGAATATAATCGCCCCGATTATAACACTCAGCACCCGTGCATACATCGAAGTCGCCTTTAAAACTGATTCACCGATGATGACCGCTGCCAGGCCGATCACCACGGTTCCGATTCCCATGCCAATATCCGCAAATCCCTGATACTGAGCGACCAAAGCCCCTGATATTCCTGTGAATCCGTTGGCCAGCGCGACACCGAACAGGGTCATTCTTCCCACGTTGATCCCGTTCGCAGCAGCCATCGATGGGTTGTTGCCAGTTACTCGCATAGCGATTCCGAGATCCGTCTTAAAAAACAGTGACATCAATATCCAAAATCCCGTCATGACAACGAAGAGAACCAGAACTATCCAGACTTCAGGATGTAGTCCCGGGTTGATCGTAGAAAGCCAGGAAAATAGCGTCTTCTGGTTTAATAGCGGGATATTAGAACGACCCATGATATGCAGATTGATGGAATACAACGCCGTCATCACGAGTATACCTGCCAGCAGGCCATTGACCTGGAATCGTGTGTGGATCAATGCCGTCATCCACCCCGCCAGGCAACCGATGATAAATGCTGCGCACAGAGCGAGCACCGGATTGACTCCTGCTGCCATCATCACTGCAGCCACTGCAGCTCCTGCAGTGAAGCTTCCGTCTACCGTAATATCCGGGAAATCATGGATACGAAACGTTATAAACACACCCATCGTCATAAATGCATACAGAAAACCAAGATTGATTGCACCGATCCAAAGTTCCATACGATTACCCTTCCAGTTCTATAATGCCCAACATTCCATTGCTGAATCTGCTTTTTCCCAACAGGTGTTGCACCTTCGTGATATCAAGCTCAGTGATCACTCGATCCAACTCACCGGAAAACTGATCTATCCTTTTACTGATTGGTCCTTTTTCGAAAATACCCCCATGCATATGGACGTTCGATTCACTGGAGAACAGTTTTAGCACCTCCGCACTGCACGAATTTCTGTCGCGACAAATCATTCCGACGCCGACGACAATATGGTTATCATCTACGGGATCGACCGGGAAGTTTATCCACGAAGGAAAATGGACTGAGTCGAAGATATCATTGCCATCAACTGGCTTGTTTTCACTTAACGGTACTTGCTTGAGGTTCATCCCATATATTCCCTTGCTTTCCGCTAACAGGACGATGCCCAGTAACGATGCATTTGATGGGAGCGACATGATGTACTGTGTCAATTTGTCGATCGTGATAAAGTCTTGTTCGCTTTCAAACGCCGCCAGATAGCGATAAGTGCCGTTGAAAACGAATCCATGCAGAAACCTGCACGCTGTCCCCGAATTCTCTCCTGAATAAAACATGAAATCAACAGCAGGTCGCCTGGTTGCGGGATAGAAGAAGATATTTCCTTTTATGAATAACGCTTCACCAAATAAATGCTTATATTCATCATATCGCTCCCCTACCGTGGCCAGGCCAGTACCAAAATGAAGTTCTGACTGAGAGATAGTGATTACATCATCTTCGGTATAATCGGACGATGCAAGTTTATCCTGTGACCCTACAACACAAAGGACACCCGTCGCAGATCCGACCATCTCACGGTGCTTAAAGATAATACCACCTTTAGTCGTAGTTAAAACTTCAGATTCTTCAACGCAGACCGAACAAATGACGGATAGCTCCTCTTCGGTGGAGACAATTTTAAATATTTGGTCAAATCCGCTGATCTTAAATACGAGCATCACAAACTCTGAAATCTTGTATAACACGATCTCACCACCGACTTTTTGGAGTTGATTATGGGCCATGATAAAAACCCTTAATCCTGCACTGCTTACAAAGTTGACCTCTTCCATGTCTATTACGATCAACCGCCTGCCCCCTAAAATCAACTCATCTATATGATGCTGGACTTCAGGCGATGTCATGCTGTCGATTCGTCCATGTATCGCAAGCCATGTAATACCTGATCGTTCGGTGATAGTACACGTCGTCATGCCTTTCTCCTGATGATATGAATTATGTTTACTCTATCACCTTATCTGCCTTCGCGATGAGTTCGGCAGGAAAGGTTATGCCCTGAGATGCCGCAGCTTTCAGATTTAGACTCATTGTCTTTTTCTGCATGGGTCTAATGGGAATTTCTGCAGGATCTTTCCCTCGGATTATTTCAGCAGCGATTTTCCCGCTCTCCCTACCCCAGTCGCCATAATCGACACCAAAACCAGCGCACGCACCGCGTTCGACTTGACTGGGATCGGTAACAAACAGAGGAATCTGATGATCCTCCGCTACTCTCACGAAGGATGCTATTGCAAGGTGAACGGTATTATCCGCAGCAATCGCAAACGCATCTATCTGCTTCTGCGCAAGGGAGCGAGCTGCCAGTAGAACGTCATTCGATGAATAAACTGACATTTCTATGACGGTTATATTCTGATCAGCACACTCCTTCTTTAGCTGATCAGCGCCGAATCGTGCATTTGGCTCTGTCGGATTATACAAAATCCCAATATTTTTCAAGGCGGGCACACTTAAACGCATCATTCGGACAAAGTCGTTCATTTCGAAAGGATCATATACACCGGTCAGATTGGAGGGCACATCCTGGATGCCGATCTGTTCAGGACCGAAAGCAACGGTAAACACGACCGGAATATTTTTAATCGTCTGAGCAGCAGCTGCCATGCAAGGAGTGCTATTAGTTATGATCATATCGACCTTCTGGGATAGAAAATTTTTCAGTATTAACGATATATTCGGTATTTCCCCCTGGGCGCTGCTATACACTATGCGAATGTTTTTACCCTCGACAAAGCCTTCATCGCCCAGAGTCTCAATCAGGCTGTTCCTCGCCAGATCAAGCATCGGATCTTCGACTATTTGCACAATTCCGATCGTATACATTTTGTCTATTTTTTTACCTGTACAGCTAATCAAAAAACAGAGAATGAGACTAATTGAACAGAAAAGGATCAATTTCTTAATATTAAGTTTCAAAGCTGAGTCCTCCACACGTGAAAATTATTCATTAGAGAAAAAACAAAGATTAATTAAATAACATCATATTAAAAGAATAAATAACTCTTAATCGACACCATCTTTGTGACGTTCTATATCATTAACATGTAAAATCGCTATATTCCATCCCATATCATCGTTCCGACGAAACCATTAAATGATCCGTCGTTTCTCGAACATTAAAAAAAAAGAGATTCGGTGAACTACCATCATCTCTTTTTCTTTAAGCAAGGTTTAAAACTTAATTACGATTCATGACCTCGATTTTTATTTCATCCTGCGATCGGCTGCACGGTGTCTTTCTACCATCATCTACCACTAGCCTTACCCAATATATTCCTGGTTTATCATAAGTATGATACAACTTCGCGCCACTATATCGCGAACCATCTCCGAAATCCCATTCGTATTTCAGACCGTCGCCATCGGCATCGGTCGAACCAGTACCATCAAATAATACCGCATCGTGAGCACCACCAAAAAAAACCTGACGATCCGGTCCCGCCACTGCTGTAGGCGCAGAATTTACGATGACGTCTATTACATCGTCACCCATGGAACATGATCCACCGGAGTTGTCTGTTACCCTCAATTTCACCGAATAGTGCCCCGACTTTTGATAAACATGCCTGGCAATCTTATCCATCGATTTATGTCCATCACCGAAATCCCATTGCACTTTCCAATCTGTTTCATCCAGATCATACGATTTTGAGGCATCAAAAACTAACTCCTGTCCCGGACATGTCAAACGATCACCCCCTGCGTTCGCGACAGGTCGATGATTAATAAAGACAGTCTTGGAAGCGTCTGTCTTGCTGTTATCCAACATCAATCCATCATCTATCATCACAATCACATTGTAGCGACCACTTTTAGCGTATTGATGGGTGACTTCCATTCCCTGTGCGGTCTGACCATCTCCGAAATTCCAATTACAGATTGTACCCTGTCTATCCAAATTTTTCGAATTCATGACACTGAAATGTACTATTTCGCCAGGACACGCTACTTCGCTCGCCGTAATTACGGGAATGACTGGATCACTCACGGTGACCCAAACGGTATCGACGGCAGAATTATTCTCAGCATTCGTGTTGTCCACGACTGTCAGTAAAATCGGATGCCGGCCGACCTTACCGATCCTGTGTCTCGCGATGATACCTGACAGGGATTCAGAAGAACCAAAATCCCAATGTGCTGCGACGATTGAACCATCGGGATCCATCGATTTCGAACCATCCAGTAAAAAGACTTGATTAACACCAACCAGACGATCGTCACCAGCATCAGCAACGGGTTGCTGGTTGACTATTATCATTTTTTGAGCGATGGATGAATTACAAATAGTGTTAGCACTCGTCCTGATGGTCAACTTTATTAGATAAATGCCGAAATCCTTATACTGATGAGTGATCATCTTTCCACTACCTTCACTGCCATCACCAAAATCCCACAGATATTCGATGATATCTGCTTCATCACTGACCGAGGACGAAGCATCAAGGACCACGGGTCTGTTTACGGGCGTGATAGAAACAGCAGAAAATTGTGCCAACGGAGCATTATGGACTGTCACCAATAACTCATCTGTATTCGAATTATCACAATCACCGCGAAGATCACCCGTAATCGTCAACACGACGCGATAGACACCGGCTTTTTTATATGAGTGTGTAGGTGTAGCACCGCCACCCGTCGTCCCGTCTCCAAAATCCCAGAAATAGCTGTTAACCACCCCATCGAAGTCTCTCGAAGCCGTGCCATCGAAAAATACCTGTGTATGGGTACATACTTCCTGGTCCGGTCCGGCAATCGCGACCGGGGATTCGATTATCTCGATGCTTTTAATGGCTACATCGGTATTACACGGCAATCCTGAATCATCCTGCACCGTGAGTTTGACCTGATAAACCCCATCTTTTTTATAAATTTTGGTAGGATTCAATCCTTCCGCCGTTGTGCTGTCACCAAAGTCCCAAAAGTACTTCAGGAGACCGTTTTCCGGATCGCGTGAATTGCTGGCATTGAAAATAATGACTTCACCTGAGCAGTAGGATTCGTTCTCACCCGCATTGGCCATCGGCGGATCGTTTATAACCGCTGTAATCGCTGTGGAATGGCGCGAATTCGCCAGTCCGAGACCATCATCCACTGTCAGGATCACCGGGTAGTTACCACCGTGATCATACTTATGCAACACCTGTACGCCGTGAATGGCTTCGCTTCCATCACCAAAATCCCATGTAAATGTCAACGGATCCCCATCCGGATCGACCGAGGCAGAACCATCCAGCAACAGGGTTTCATCACAGCTGAAAATATTTTTACCAGCATTCGCGATCGGGGCGCTGTTGATCCGGATGATCACGGTATCACGAGCTACTCCATTGTCTAACATACTATTATCGGATACAGTTAATATACCACTATATATTCCTGGCAGTGAAAATGCCCTACGTGTCTTTGCGGTTATTGCTGGGTGTTTGCCATCGCTAAAAGACCATTCAAACGATAATGAATCTTTATCCTGATCAAATGAACCACTACCGTCGAATAATATGCTTTCTGCTGGAGCAACAAGGATGTCAGGTCCGGCATCAGCTACAGGTCGAGAATTTACCATTACGACAGTCTCATCATAATCGACAGCTTGTGCCTGTTCCGTATCGTCTTTAACACTGAGTCTGATTGCATAAATTCCCGGTTTATTATACTGATGGGACACAGTCTGTCCTGTTGCCGCCACGCCGTCACCAAAGTCCCATAAATATTCCGTAATGGCTCCATCCGCATCGCGAGATCCAGATCCATCAAACGTTAAAATTTGTCCTGATGCTGCGCTCTGATCGGGTCCGGCATCCGCGATCGGTTTTTCATTGATCACCACATTAAGAAAATCGGATGAACGATCGTTTTTCGTGCCTGAATCATCTTTAACTGTTAATTTTACTCGATAAGTCCCGGGTCGACGATAGACATGTGCAGGATTTACGCCGCTTCCTGTCAGTCCATCACCATAATCCCATTCATAATCGATAATTTTTCCATCGAGATCCCTGGAACCCGAAGCCGAAAACGTGACCTCAGAGGCAGTAAGCAATTGATCTTCTCCTGCGTCTGCCACAGGCGGTTGGTTGATGAAAACCTGCAGACTATCCGAACTCTTGTTAGAGTCTGTTCCTGAATTGTCTTGCACGGTTAGCGCGACCGTGTATACTCCTGATTTTGTATATGCATGGGATATTTGTTTTCCTTCACCCCGGGTACCGTCACCAAAATCCCATATATAGTTGGTTATCACACCATCGTTATCGAATGAGTTGCCACCGTCAAATAGGAGTGGCTCATCGATTGCGCCTTTCATATCTTTTCCAGCATTTGCGACCGCCGGCTCGTTAATAAAGACTGATAACTCGTCGTATTGAGTGCTGTTTCCGACGTTTGCGTTATCAGTGACTGATAATCGCACTACGTAGGTGCCTGGTGCTTTATAGATGTAGTGAACAATTTTACCTGAACCCTCTCCTCCATCACCAAAATCCCAATGATACGCTACAATTTCACCATCGCTATCACTGCTTCGTTCACCGTTTAAGATCATGGATTGGCCAACAGAACCTCGCATATCATCTCCGGCAAACGCCAACGGCGCTGCATTGACCCATACACTAATTTCATCCGTAGCAAAATTACACGGGCTATCCGAATTATCGGTAACTCTCAATGTCGTGCGATAGGTACCGGCACTGGCGAAGCGATGGGTGATGATCGCATCGGATGCCGAGGCACCATCACCAAAATCCCATTCATAATTGATGAGACGACCGTCCTGATCAGAAGAAGAGGATCCATCCAATGTGACAATTTCATTGGGCGCTGTGATGATATCAGGACCCGCTATCGCCCTGGGAGGTTTGTTTACAGTCACCTGAAAACGTTCAAAAGCACTGTTACCCACTTCACCTGAATTATCTTTAACAATAAGCAGAGCCTGGTAAGTTTTTTGTTCTTGATACTGGTGTACAATCCGACTGCCCGTCGCGGTGGTACCATCTCCTAATTCCCAATAGAATTCCAATATATCGCCATCCTGATCCGTCGACGATTTGGCGTCAAAGACAATCGATTGGCAATCGGACAGGGCAATTAATGTCTTCTGTATCACCGGGCGATGGTTTAACTTCTTCAAATAAATTGGTAAATGAATCGGTAAGACTCTGTTCTTATCATCGGTAATATAAAGAGAGACGTCATTCGGTGATTCGCCACCCTGTCCTAACGCCAGGGCACATTCGCGCATCGTCTCGATGGATTCCAAAGCCACAGTACTCTTAACCCACTCACCCTGCCCTGATGACACAACGGTCAGGTTCGACCGGAACGCAGAAACTAATTGCATAGAAGCTCCTGCCAGATCGAAGTTATTTATCGTGACCTTTCTGACATCTTCCGGGACAAAAAATTTGATGCTGGCGATATTCTCATCTTTTCGCAATCGAAACGTCGGAGAGTTGGAAAACATAGAAAATTCAGGCGCTGTCACATTCATCGTAGCCGAGGTGCTGAGACGGACATCATAAGCATTTGCATCATCTCCGCTTACACCCTGAACCACTAATTTGAAGTAAAAAGAATCACCAAATTTTTCACCATCCCGGGCAGATATATGGGCGAAATTATACCAACTGTTGTTCAATTCACTGTTTTCACCAATCACATGACTGGCTAAAGATCGACCGGCGTTGATATCGGCTTCATCCGGTTTAGGATTTTTTAGTGTCGGAGCGGTAAACGCACTATCTCCACCAAATAGATCAAAACGTGTCCTGGTGTTATAGCCTCCGAAACTTAAATCAACGTCGCCTCCGCAATCGATATCGAAAATCCTGATGTAGAGGCTGTCGCTGTACGTATCATCGATCTGAAAGTAAATAATCTGCTGAAAATCATCATCACCTTCACGAATTGATTGTTTCGGGCCATAATTGACCAATAGGATATTATCCCTGGCCATTAAAAGTGATGCGATAAAAAGAAAAGCGATTATCATTCCTAATTTCGTTTTCACGATGTGACTCCCTATTCAAAATTCGAAACGAATTGAATCGTCAATGACATTTCAGTCAGGACTGAATGTTTTTTGATTGCCATAATAATCTTCAAGGATCAGCGACTTCAATTTTACATCGGTTGCCGTTCCTATAGGGAATTTAAATGACCCCTCATATAGTTGGGATATACTGTTATAACGCAAATATCCGGATGTCATCATGTCGCCTATTAAAAATTCGACACTGGCGGTGCGCCTTAGTCCGGAATTATCGTCTGCTCTGACTTCTACCTCTACGATGTCATCATGATCAGTAGTTCGTTTTTTAATTGAATAATCTACTAATTCAGGTGGGGTCCTGTCCAGCATCACTTCGTTCTGGACGATACTCGCATTATCCAGATCATCAGAAGCGATGAGCCTGATTAGATTAACACCCGGCTTCAGCTTAATCGTAAAATCAAAATTTCCATCCACGATTTTTATATCTTTATCGTTATATTGCAATCGTGTGGCATTCGAAACAGTCCCGCGTATGTTAAGCGAATCTTCGGCAAATATGTTGGGAATTCTGGAGTCGAGTACAATTTGCGGCGCCTCTTTGCTAACCTGAATCCTTAACGTATCATTTTTCGCATATCCTGCTGGTGTGAGAACACTCAGTATCATCTGAGTGCTTTCGTTCATATCAAACAGGGACAGATTAAACCTGCCCGACTCATCGGAGAATGTTCGCATCGACGCACTTGTTCGCGCATCTTGGAGGGAGACAGATGATAACGGTACAGTCATCCCCTTCAGATCAAGTGTGCGGCCGCGTGCAATAAAATGCCGGGGCTCCAACTGTTTCATGGATGTATCGTAAGTGATGGGAACCTCAGAATTTGCGGCATACATAACGGTGCGGACTATCTCTGTCTCATTTCCACCCATGTCTTTTGCGAGGACGACGATCTTATTGATGCCTTCCACTAGATGATGAGTCTGTCTGAAAACACCATTTTCGTCGAAGATGACGCGATGACCGTTGATGGATAATTGGACGTTTGTCTCTGTCTCTCCGATAACATGGAGGGTATCTGTCCGAAATATCTCTTGTTCCTGTGGGTGATTTACATAAAGAAAGGGCTTGTCTTTATCTGAAAAAACATAGAAAAAACCTCTCGGGCTGGCAGGACCGGGGAAGCCGTCTTTATCGATTGCAGCGACATTCCAATAATATGCGCCATCCTTGAGCTCCGTCACGATAAGTGAATCGATCGTGATATCATCCTTATTAATGACGAAATTTTTAAAAGAATAATCCGCAGAAATTTGAAGGAGGTATTTTTGAGCCTGCAGCACGGGTTTCCATTTCAAAATAATTTCTTCACCGGAAAACACCGTATTGTTTGCTGGTTCAAGTAGCTCCACACTCTTCAGCAAGTCCCTGGAATCACCGATCGAACCATCGGCTGTAATCTGTGAACCCTGATTTTCTTCGATAACGACGGATGCTTCATCAGACGAGACCTTAATCTCTCCTTCATAATTAGCAATCTTTGTGGCTTCTTCATCTTTCTGCACCCAAAAGTTTTTAGAATTTATTTCCGTATTTACGCCTGGAATATTGAAGTTGAACTTTTTCTTTTTGGCGCTCGTCTGTAAGAGCGCGAAGGCTGCACCTTTCTCCAATTTAACACTGGAATCTCTTTCCTTGCTGAGCAAATCAACCCGCATTTTCTGAATTACAGCCTGAGAGTTTTCATTCAACCGAATGCGGCTTTGATCTTGAAATGAGATTTCAGCATAAGAATTAGATAAGGTTCGAACCCTATTGTTCTCAAATAATTTTGCAAAAAGGGACAATTCTCGCCACAACATATCCGTAGCTTCTCGGCTCTGTACACTACCTGATCTATCAGTCACAATGGCATCGGCAGTCGTATTTCGTTTTTTCAAAGTTTCCAGATGCGATTTTTCAGCAATCTGATGGGCTTCGACCGCCAATCGTGTGCAGTTTTCCCAATTGCCGGCTTTTCTCTCTTTCAGTGCTTCTTCATAGAGTGAGATCGATCGTGCGATATCATCTGCAGCGAAAACGCGAGCCCCGACATCAGTCGCCGTCTGAATTGCCAGCCGCGTATTTTGCAATTCATAAGAAGATCGTTTAATGGAGCCGATCGGTACAATGAGACTCATCCCCGGGCGAAGATCAGATGGCGAATTCAACTGATTGATTTTGAGAATTTCATTCCAGAGGTCGGGTTCACCAAGGACTTGCTGCGCGATTTCACGAGGCCCCTGTCCCTCCTTTACGATGACGGTTATGATCTCTTCGCCTTGAGAAAATAGAAGAGGCGTTCTTATTCCAGATGCAATGAATATCAGCCAAATCATTATAATTTTATTGATTTTTTGCATGATGAATCCTAATACTTCATTTATTATTTAGCCTTATTATAAATTCTGTAAACTGGTCCTCTAGACTATCGACCTTCAATTCTCCTTGATGCATCCTGACGACGATGTCATAGCTTAGCGATAAACCAAGTCCTATCCCCTGTCCCGTAGGTTTCGTAGTAAAAAAGGGTTCAAATATCTTTTCTACTACTTTGCGCGGAATTCCTGTACCATTGTCACGGAGACGTATTTCAATCTTTTCGCCAAGATTTTGAGTGGAAACCGTTAACGTCGGTACATAGTCGTTGTTCGATTTTTTCTTTTTCTCGCTGGTCGCATAGATCGAATTATTTATAATATTCAGTACAACCTGACTCATTGATGGCGGATTCATACTGACCTTACCCACCGAAGGATCGTATTCTCTGACGATTTTGAGGTTGAACATAGCATCTTTAGCCCGCATACTATCGTAGACAAATGATAGGGAGTCTTCGATAAAATTATTCAAATCAGTCATTTGAAATTCCCCACTATCGCGGCGGGAATGTTGCAACATACTGTGCACAATTCGATCGGCTCGTTTGCCATGCTCGGAGATTTTCGTCAGATTCGACTTGATGTTATTCAGTAAGTCTTGTATGTTTTCAATATTTTCCTTTTCGATGCGGGGACTATTTTCTTTCAATTCGCCTTCCAATTCATCGATAAGATCTGCTGAGAGGGAAGCAAAATTATTGACAAAATTAAGCGGATTTTTAATCTCATGAGCGATTCCTGCTGTCAGCGCTCCAAGGGAAGCAAGTTTCTCATGAACGATCAATTGGTCCTGAGTCTCTTTCAGTGTAATTAACGTTTTCTCCAACGTAATGTTTTTTTCCTTTAATTCCGTGGTCCGTTGGCTTACTTTATCTTCCAAATTCCGACTGTACTCTTCAAGCTCTTTGTTCTGATTTTCGATTTTTTCAAAGTTCTCTTTTAATGATTTACTCATGTTCTCGAGTGATCTGCCCAGAACACCTATTTCATCATCAGCCTTATATTCAACATTGACATCAAATTGACCTAATGAGATCTCCTCCGCTGCCTTACTCATTTTCAGGATAGGTTTGCTGATCTGCCGCGAAAATATTAAAACCCCTATGATGGCTATTCCAAGACCCAGTAACACCCACATCGAAAGCGAGTTGAGCATCTTGGATACCGCAATGTACGCTTGCTCCTCGTTTATTTCCGCAATTATCGCCCAACTTATATTCAACGGGAACGCATAGCAACCGACCACCTTTTCACCCGTCGGCGTGTTATAGTTCGTCACCCCCTGTGCACGCGAACCCGTACGAAGCATATTCGTGGCGTCCTGAACGACTTTAAGATATGTCAAGTCTTCTCTCTCGACATCGAAAACAGCCTTGCCATTATTATCGATTACAAAAATCCGTCCGTTCCGCGGAAGAGGTTGGTTCTTCACTCGCTCTCTCATTTGGTTCATATCGATCTGAGCAAACAAAACAGCAGGTGGTGCTCCGGAAATGTTGACCGGTAGTTGCATTGAGACCAACCAAACGTCCAATGAATTCAGGTATCTCGGAGTACCTATCGTTAAATTTTGTGCAACTAACGTGACGATCTCTTCCTGTAAAGGACTCAGACTGTCCTTGATATCTAAAGAAGCCTCTCTCAATCTCGACACAAATGATTCCTTCTGTGTCTCGATGGCTGTCACATATTCGCCAGGTCTAATCTCAAATACCAGCGCAAGCGCTATGATATCTTCGATATTTTTGATGCCGGCCGAAAGAAATGTTGCCTTTTCCTCTGCACCTAATTCTTCATTTTCCAGACCGCTCTTCATAAGCAGCATAGGAGCAAGCCATCTATTAGCATAAAAATTATTTACATCTTGGGCTAATTGACCGGTTGTCAAAATCAACTCATAATTCGTACTGCTCTTGAGTTCATCTTTGGTTTTGCCGATCATATTAATGCCCGAAATAGCAATCGGAATGATCGCGACGATCACAGCGAACAGTATCAATTTTTTACGCCAATTTAGTTTAGACATTTTTTTTCTTCGATCAAGTGATTACGATTTTTGTTCTGTTGATTATTATGTGAAGATTTATCAAAGTCACCCAGTAGATCATTTTTCTTGCAGATGACGACCCTGTAAGTGTAAACATTCACCTGTGTATTTCTTTAAATACCCGGTTGTCCTATTTTAATAAACTAAATAAAAGTAAATAACCAAAAATAAATCAATTACAAATATCAATACAGAAATCAAATTGGGAAGGATCTAGTAGGCAATGCAATCGAATCGTTCCAGAGTATCCAATCTACTATACAGACAATTTATCTCCACTACCCATAGCTGAACCATCAAATTGCTATATTCATCATGCTTATGAAATATATAAATAAAAAAGTCTTTAGTCAATCAATAAATGAACAATTTATGATATTTTAACCAGGCATCGCTGCACCTACTTAATTTATTATTAACTGTTTCCGACTTCGATATTATTTCCTTGCATTTTAGAGTTTTTTTTACAATATTTAAACAAATAAGATGAATATAAATCGCTTATTGTTTACTAATTTTATTGTTCTTCATTAAGAAATATTGGACTGGATCGGCCAGAAATTTCTTAATATTACATCCTCAAATACCTAAAAAAGTTACCCTGGGAAAGTTAAACAGATCTAATAATTATAAAATGGTGATTATACCCAACCTGTTTGAATGAAAAAGGTACTCCGAAACGCGCCATTTAATTTATTGATTTTAATATGAATGTCCGCTTACAAGTGGGTGCTGTATCAACAGGAAAACATCTTCAACAGACACAAGCTCGATTCGGCTGGATAAACCGTTTTTTAACAAGTATTTCAAGGGCGACGAACCGATGATGTCTGATAAATTTTGAATAAATACAACATGTAATCAACTAATCCATGGTCGTTAAAAATGAAAAGTAAGTTTAAACGAGATATCCAATCCCTGACCGATATTTTCAATTTTATTGAAAAATTCGCTAATTCATATCAAATTGACGGGTCGATCTCCTTTGCGATCAATCTGGCTGTCGACGAATTGTTCACAAACATGGTAAATTATCATACCGAGAATCCCAATGACATCCTGATATCTTTGACAAAACAAGTCGATAGAATTGTCGTCACCCTGATTGATTATGAGGTAGAACCATATGATATCAACAAATCAAAAGAATATGATACCACGATGCCACTCGAAGATAGGAAGCCTGGTGGCATTGGGATCCATCTGGTAAAAAAATTTGTAGATGAAATTGATTACACATATCAAGAGAGAAACAGCAAAATCACCTTAGTTAAATACCTGGAGAAACACCATGTTCGAGATTAAAATGAATGATTCAAATGAAATAATATTATCAGGTCGTTTTGACTCTTCACAAGTGGTCACCGCTAACAGTGTATTCGAAAAAATAACGCAATCGGCCGTAGTCGATTTTAAAGATCTGGATTACATCTCGAGTGCCGGTTTAAGTGTACTTTTGGTGACTCAAAAACGGCTTAATGAAAAGAATCAACATTTGAAATTGATAAACCTGAATAAGCATATTCACGACGTTTTTAGATATGCGGGATTTGATACTATTTTTCTAATCGAATAGACCAACTTTTCTAATTTTGAATTGTATTTATGATTGAACACGATGATGTAATTCTCGTAAAAAATTGCCTGAATGGCGATGTTAAATCATTCGAACATTTGATCGATAAGTATCAGAAAACCATATTCAATATGGCTTATCGGCTGAGTAACAATTATGACGATGCAGAAGACATTACACAGTCAGTTTTCATTAAGGTCTACGAACAAATGAATCGTTATAATTCTAAATATAAATTTTTTAGCTGGCTTTATCGAATCGCATTAAATGAATCGATAAATCATGTAAATCAAAGAAAAAAAATGACAGAGCTGGATGAAGATTTTATAAGCAAGGAAAAATCACCAGAAGATGAAATCAATGATACCGAATTAGGCGAACGGATGCAGGATGCTTTGATGGAAATTGAACCTGAAAATAGAATTCTAATTATACTCAGACATTTCGAAGACTTATCCTATAGCGAAATGGCCTATATACTCGACATATCTGAAAAAAAAGTCAAATCCCGTCTGTTCAGCGCTCGTCAAATTTTAAAAAATGTATTGATCAAAAAAGGAATAGTAGGAAATGATCGATGAACATTACATTACATTAATCCACCAGGAGATTGATGGAGTCATTAGTAAATCAGACCGGGAAAAACTACATAATTATCTTGATATCAATACAGAAGCCCAAAATTTTTACCATGAACTATGTAGGACATCAGAGCTATTAACGAAAATTCCAAAATTGGAACCCTCACCCAATATTAAAAAATATATTCTCAACTCCATCGATGCTAATCACTATCAATTATCCCGTAAACCAGGAATAGTCAAATCCCTGGCGCCAAACTTATTCACCAGGCGATCAGTGAAATTAGCATACGCATTTTCGCTCGGTATTTTGATCGGTATCTTTGTGCATTCAATATTTCTTGAAAATCTACAAATTAAAGATGGAATCCATGGCCCTGATGTTTCAGGTACGATTGGAATTAACGGAATAAGGACGTTTGAACGAATTAAACTCATTCCAATCACAGGTTCAGAAGTTAATGGGGCTATCTCTGTTAAACGAAATGAACATCTTTTCATGATAGAAGTCGACATACGAACTCAGTATACAGTAGAATTACTCATGACATATGATGAAACATCTCTGCAATTTACTGATTTTGACATGAGAGATCATTCGAAAACACATTTTGAATCTGGTGGGAACAATATTCGTGCATTTTTTTATGGAGATAACCAGTATAGTGTAAATTTCAATAAAATTTCGGGTGAAAGTGAATCCGTTTTTCTGAAACTATCAACGCAGGGAAAAATATTTTACGCTCAATCGATTATATTGAGATCCGATGATAAAGGTTAATCCGATTTCTGGCAATGTGAGAGACCATTTCGTTTCACAGGATGATGCAATTTACAATAATCTCCTGAGCCTACACACTGTCATTTAGCAAGTTTTTCTGTACAGGTGAAACCTGATTCAACTTTTATCTCATTGAATTGTATATTAAATGAACGTCATCACTTAATCATTAAAAGGGAGATTCGGACAATGAAGAAACAATCACGCATGATGCTATTAATCAGCATAATAGTCATAGCTATCGCTTTTATACTTTATTTTGCAAATCAAAACATACCGCCATCATCTGAGGATCTGAAAGGCACCATTGGCGGAGCTGAAAAGGTTGCAAAGCATCGTAGTGAGCAGATCAGTGAAAAAGACGTAGTACTCGAAGAAGAGAGTTCCATAAGTTCTTCTCAATTAATGGCATTACAAGAGACAGCTTCCAGTCTTGGATCTATGTCGGTGCTGGAACGAGTCGAGACACTGGAGAAAATGGATGCACTGGAGAGAGCACATACATTGCAGTACATGGGACCACTCGAGAGATTCGAAACGCTGGAAAAAATGCCTGTTCTCGACAGAGCTGTTACCTTAGAAAAAATGTCACCATTAGAGAGGTCGCAGACGCTAGAAAATTTCTCAAGTCTGGAGAAAGCACAGACCTTACAAAACATGTCAGTCATCCAAAGAAACGAGGTATTGGAGAATTTATCGACCCTGGAGAGGACTGAGGTGCTTCAAAATATGTCGGTATTAGAGCGAGCTCAGTCGCTGCAATACACATCCGGATTTGACCGGACCGAAGCACTGGAAGCAATGCGCTCGATGGATAAAAATCAAACACTTGAACAAATAGCCACTCTTGAAAAAAGTCAACAATCCCTGGAAAAGATGTCTCCTCTGGAACGCGCTCACGTATTAAATAAAATGTCGCCAATCGAACGAAATTATACGCTTTGCAATATGTCCACGCTGGAACGTGCATCCACCCTGGAAAAAATGCCCGTACTGGAAAGAGCTCAGTCATTGGAAAGAATGCCAAGTTCATTACAAGCACAGACTTTAGAGAAAATGAACACCCTGGAGAGAGCACAGACGTTGGAAAAAATGCCGGTTCTCGAACGAGCTACGACGTTGGGAAATATGAATGTACTCGAACGCGCACAAACTTTAGAAAAAATGCCGGTACTGGAACGGGCTCAGACATTGAATGTAATCGCCATACGATCTCGTGCTGACATATTACAAAACATGAGCGAACTGGAAAAAAATCAGACGCTGGAGAACATGTCGCAGCTTGATAGATCGCAGACACTGGAAAAAATTGAGACCCTGGAAAAAGCACAATCACTCGAAAAACAACAGACCGAATAATTATTCGAAAAATAATGAAACACAATGAGGAGATGCTAAGAAGCCATCTCCTTGTTGTGTTTACCATATAGTAAATTGACGCTGAACGGGCACCTATTTGCATGGGGAAATTTTAAATGAAATTTATGCTATCATTTGCGATTCATAGAATATTTAGTTGCCTGAAACTCAGGCCTAACTGTATACGATTATTACTCATTATTACAATTTTCTGTGCAATTTCCAGGCTTCAGGCTCAGGTTCCGTTGTACTCCCTTCAAACTAAAAATCTGCGACTTGTTTATTATGATCAGAGCCACTCCTATCTGCTTCCTCATATGGCTCGCTGCTTTGAAAACTCTTTAAGATTTCACCGTGCTCTCTTTAATTACACACCGACCGAGGAAGTGACCATTCTGGTTCAGGACTTCAATGATTACGGTTCGGCAGGAACGAACACTATTCCCTGGAATTTCATCAATGTCTGTATCGAGCCCTTTGATTATGTGTATGAAACCTCACCGACGAATGAGCGCATGAATTGGGTGATGAACCATGAGCTTGTCCACGTCCTGGCTACCGACAAAGCAAACAAAATAGACCATCTTTTTAGAAAGCTATTCGATGGCAAGGTGTCCCCAATAGCAGAGAATCCTCTCTCCATGTTGTACAGCTACCTGACCACGCCACGCTGGTACAGTCCGCGATGGTATCACGAAGGCATAGCCGTGTTCATGGAAACATGGATGTCAGGTGGTATCGGGAGGGCTCAAAATGGTTACGACGAAATGGTTTTTCGTACCATGGTTCTCGATGACAGTTATTTTTATGATGTAGTCGGACTCGAATCTGAGGGCACAACCATCGATTTCCAGTTAGGTGTCAATTCATACCTTTATGGTACACGTTTTATCTCCTACCTGGTCGATCAATACGGGATCGATAAATTACTCCAATGGTATGACCGCTCCCAGGGAAGTAAACGCTATTTTTCCAACCAATTTACTCATGTCTATGGTAATTCACTCGATGATGAATGGTCACAATGGATCACGTGGGAACATAAGTGGCAGCAGGCGAATCTGGATTCTATTCGGTTAAAACCGGTGACGAGAGACCATGCTCTTTATCCCGCAGGACTTGGATCGGTTTCACGAGCATACTACGATGCAGCTAAAAGAAAATTATATGTAGGTGTAAATCATCCCGGGCAGATGGCACATATTGCCGAAATCGATATCGATCGAGGTGAGATTCGTAAAATATGCAACGTACCGACACCGGCATTGTACTATGTGGCTGCATTAACCTATGATCCATCTGGCAATCGCCTGTTTTTTACCACTCACAACAGTACATCCTGGCGTGATCTGAATGTCGTCGACATCGGCACCGGCAAGGTGACGGTTCTGATGAGGAAATCCCGTATCGGCGACCTCGCCTTTAATCCGATCGATAAGTCGATCTGGGGAGTAAGACACCACGACGGCTTTTCTACGTTAGTCAGAATTCAGGAACCCTACGTTCGATTCCAGGAGATTATTGCATTGAAATATGGTAAAGACATCTTCGATATCGATATCTCGCCTGATGGGAATTACCTTTCGGCATCCCTGGTCGAAATCAACGGGAGGCAGAGCTTGATTCGCTGGGATATCACGAACCTCTTAAAAGGTATGACCGCGTACGAATTCCTCGAAGAATTTGAGGATAATTCACCACAAAATTTCGTATTTTCCCCGGATGGAAAATATCTTTATGGGACCTCCTATTATAGCGGCGTCTCCAATATATACCGGCATGATGTCGAAAGCAGAAATACCTCAGCCATCACGAATTGCGAAACCGGTTTCTTCAGACCCGTCCCTGTGTCTGATGATTCATTGATCGTATTTCGTTATTCAGGACAGGGATTTCAGCCTGTGATGATCTCCACCGAATCGCACGATATAAAGGCGATCAAATTTCTGGGCAATCAACTGATCGAAAAATATCCTTTGTTAAAGACCTGGAAGCTCGCTCCACCTTCCCCCGATCTTATCGACCTCGATACATTAAAGGTAGCCTCCGGTGGATATCATGGCTTGAAAGTCATGAAGCTGGCGTCGGTTTATCCGATCGTAGAGGGTTATAAAGATCTCGCCGCCTATGGTGTGCGGTTCAATTTTCAGGATCCTCTGGGCGGTATCGATGGAATCTACTTCACCGCGGCCTACTCACCGTACCAATTTTTGGACAGGGATGAGCAATTTCATTTTAATATCGAATATAATCACTGGAACTGGAAAGCGATAGGAAGCTATAACGCGACGGATTTCTATGATCTGTTCGGCCCCACCAAGACGAGCCGCAAAGGATATTCGTTGGCCTTACAGTATAACAATACGCTCTATTACAATAAACCGAAAGTTTTGGATTATACCATCCAACTGGCCGGTTATGGGGGACTGGAAAGATTGCCGGATTTTCAAAACATCGCCTCATCGTTCGACCGGTTTATGACATTGAGTGCCAGTTTAAATTACTCTCATCTGTTCAAATCCCTGGGTGCCGTTGAATATGAACAAGGCACAACCTGGAAGTTGAGCTCAAGAGCGAATTATGTAAAGTCCAAAGTACTGCCTCGTCTGAATGCCAATTTGGATCATGGTTTTTTATTACCGATTTCTCATTCTTCTCTCTGGTTCAGGGGTTCTGCTGGCTATTCTCATGGTGATCGAGACGAACCGTTTGCTAATTATTATTTTGGTGGTTACGGCAATAATTGGATCGACTATCAGGATATGAGTCGCTATCGTGAATATTACAGCTTCCCTGGCGTAGAGCTGAATGACATCGGCGGGACTAATTATGGAAAATTTATGGTAGAATGGACGCTGCCGCCAATCAGATTCCGCCGCTTTGGCGTACCCAGTTTCTACTTCCGATGGGCACGCGTCGCACTGTTTTCCTCGGCGATTGCAACAAACATCGACAACGATTCCTATCGCAGACAAATGATCAATCTCGGCACGCAATTGGATATACGCCTGGTCACATGGTCATTGTTAAATTCAACATTTTCATTTGGCTACGCACTCGCTTTCGAACGTGACCATAAAGCGTCAAACGAATTTATGATTTCGTTAAAGATCTTATAAACCATATGATGTCTCTCCTGGTAAATACTATTGTCAGCCTGGCACCAGTGTTCATCTTCCTGATCGTGCTGATCTCATTGGACAGTTACAAGCTGGTCAGGCTGACCGCCATCTTACGTACATTATTCGTCGGAGGAATGGTCGCCGTTATCGCCTATTTCCTCAATAAATGGCTTGCACCTTCATTCGTTCAAACACTTACCTTATATACGCGTTACGTTTCTCCCATTATCGAAGAGACGCTAAAAGCGATATTTATCCTCTATCTGATGCAAAAAAATAAATTGGGATTTTTAGTGGATTCAGCGATTTATGGCTTCGCCGTTGGCGCAGGCTTCGCCGTTATTGAAAATTTCTATTATCTCCAATCGTTGCATCACGCATCTATCATGGTGTGGCTGATCAGAGGTTTTGGCACAGCGGTCATGCACGGAGGAACTACCGCCATAATGGCCATTCTCTCTAAAAGCATGTTCGATCGATTCGGGAAAAAATACCTCGGCATGTTGCCAGGACTCGCAGCGGCCATCTTCATTCATTCGCTATTCAACCATTTTTTCTTACCGCCCATATTGACGACTATCGCTCAATTAATCACCCTTCCGTTGATTTTAGTAATCGTCTTTACATACAGCGAACAGGTTGTTCGAACATGGCTGGAAATGGGAATGGATAGTGATGTTCAACTATTGGATTATATCTTAACCGGCAACATATCCGAGACAAAAATCGGTCAGTATTTAATTTCACTGAAGAGCAAGTTCCCGGGTCAGGTCGTTGCCGATATGCTATGCTTTCTAAGAATTCATCTCGAACTGGCCATTCGGGCGAAAGGCCTATTGCTGTTGCGAAATGCTGGCTTTAAACCGGCTATTGATCCCGAGATTAAAGATCGATTCAATGAACTGAAATATCTGGAAAAAAGCATCGGCACCACGGGTAAGCTCGCGTTATCTCCGATACTGCACACCTCACCCCGGGATTTGTGGCAATTGTATCATGTGCAGGATCTCACCATGCGCAAGAAAACGACCAGGACTGCCTGAATTGGTTCATTATGCCAGGACTACCTTGCGATGCAATTTCAGTGTGAGTCCGCAGATCTTTAAGAAACTGTCATCCCTACCAGTCAGAATCCTATTTCGCGAAAAGAACAATTCTTTAAACACATTTTTTCATCAACCCTCTTGACATATGATGCATCTTAATCGTGCCATTTCTATTTAGATCACCGAAAAAAAGAAACTTAACGTTATGACCAGAGTTTGATTAAAAGAGAAAGACGATGACCGTCTGTCAGATCACTTGCGGAGT
>JAFGOE010000048.1 GCA_016926625.1 Candidatus Zhuqueibacterota bacterium | reverse complement strand
ATGGTGCACTATGATGATGAAAGTGAGAGTATGATCGAAAGGAAGGTGGATGTTTGGAAGAATGATCGCGAGCGAGTCGAATTGCTCATTGAAACATCCAGGGGTATACGTTCTGTTAAATTGCGTTCAGGGCCGATTTATTAATGGCCTATAGAAAGAATTTAGACAATTATAATTAAAATCGATGAGGTACAAATGAAGAACAGAAACTTATTTACTACTTTGTGTGTGATAATTTTTACTTTCGCGGCGATAAACTCTTATGCTCAATTGGGCATCGATCTGGAAGGCGGAATTGCGCAGAGCGGTTACAATGATGTCCGTATTCCGGGAGATACTGGTACAAAATTTTCTCTGAGTGAGGAGTTGGAAGCGGAAAATGTATTCTACTCTCGTTTGCGATTGAATTACACATTGAATCGCAAGCATACGATTTCCCTGTTATATGCACCGCTGACGTTTAAATCGAAGGGATCATTCGATAACGACGTGTTATTTCAGGATACGACGTTTCCGGCGGGTGCTGAGATCGATGGTACGTATACGTTCAATTCATATCGTCTAACATATCGTTATCAGGTATACCGCAGCGATAAATTTGATTTAGGCTTCGGTTTAACCGCCAAGATACGCGATGCCACGATTAGATTGGAATCGGGTGTGCTCGACGATGTGAAGGATAATCTGGGTTTCGTGCCGTTGATTAATTTCAGGGCGTTCTACGAATTCAGCGATGTGTTCGGATTGTTATTTATGGGTGATGCGTTAGCTGCTCCCCAGGGCAGGGCTGAGGATGTGCTGGCTGCGTTGACCTGGAACGTAGCGGAGAAGGTACAGCTCAAAGCCGGATACCGCATCCTTGAGGGCGGCGCTGATAACGACGAAGTCTACACCTTCGCCCTGGTCCATTTCGGCGTGCTGGGAGTTAATTATAGTTTCTAGAGTGGTTTCTAAACATTCAGTTCATCCGCTGCGATATTCCGACGAAGCGAAACGTTGTTGGATGAAAGCATTGGATAGGCTAACATTATAGTTATGATGAGGCGTTAGATTCATTACCATTAAATTTTCAATACTGGCTTTTGTACTTAATTATATTTGAATACATCGTTATCGAGCGAAACGAATTCTTGTCGTAACAGTATAAAAAGGCTCCAGGCAGATCAATCCAACCGTGTGATCCGCTTTCAACCTTGACAGATAGATCTCCTGACGTCATCTGAAAAAGATGATACTCTGATATATGTAATAGCTACCGACGATGAGGAAGACAATGCCGCTCGCTAATCTCAGCCATTTTTCCATTTTGGTGATACTATTAAAAAAAATACCTATTTTATTTACGCTAAAGGCGATGACGAAAGAAAAAAGAACGACGGGCAAAGCGGTGCCGAAACCAAATAGTATTGGAATTAAAAATTTCGAATCATTGCGAATAGCCAAACCTATTGTATTCCCAAAGAAAAGTGCTGCAGATACAGGACAAAAGGAGAGTGCAAACAGGAAACCGATAAAAAATGCTCCCTTGATACCATGTTTGCTGAGTCGTTCCTGAGTTTTCTGACCGATTAAATTCCCGCTAATATTTAATCGAATGACATTCAGGAGGATGAGTCCGACGATCCATAATACGGGTCCGATTACGATCGACATGTATGTCTGAAGGAACAAAGAAATAGCAGGAATCATACGGGTTGATGACACCAGAAAAATACCTAATACAAGATAAACAGAGACTCTGCCCAGCGTATAGCTGAGTCCGGCCAGCAATATACGTTGATTTTCTCCGACCTGGCGGCCAAGATAGGAAATGGCTGCTATGTTAGTCGCTAGCGGACAGGGGCTAATTGAGGTCAATATACCTAGCCACAAAGTAAATCCGATACTGGCCCATGAGATCATTTGCTGTTTCCTTTAAGCATCGATTTAATTTCCGATTCAATATAATCTTTGAATTTTTTCTCATCACGAGCCTTCAACCATATCTGATCTAGATTTTTCCATTCTATCTCCTTTTTATCCTTAATTTTTTGAAGAATGACCGATTTGGTGACGAGTTGGTAGGTTTCGATATATTTTTTATTATCTTTTTCATCGATATTGATTGATTCGAAGGAAACTAAATCTTTTTTCAGTTCATTTGGAAAACGTGTTTTTACAACTTCACTGGTCCAGTTTTCAAAATTTGTACAGTTGACGCAACGATACGATGTATGGAAATAGTATACTTTCACTTGCTCTATGGATGTGCTATCTTGTGCAGACAGTGAAGTAGTTACAATAATTACACAGAGTAACAATAGTAATTTTTTCATGTCGTTTTTCTCCTCATTTTATATGATGCAAGAATTTAGAGATTTAGTTAGATAAATGTAATAAAACACAGATTGACTTCGATTAATTTTTACTATTCATACCAATAAAAAAAAATTACTGGTTCAACCTGTCTATTAAAAAAAAATATTAAAGAACAAACAATTTCAAAAAGTCATTCTCTATTCAAAAAATATTTTATCATTCTAATTTGCAAACCAATGTTTGGTTCTGAGACAAATTCGCACCAGCATGAGCATGACCGGAACTTCTATAAGTACACCGACAACGGTTGCCAGAGCAGCACCGGAGGATAGACCGAAAAGCATAACAGCGGTAGCAATGGCTACTTCGAAATGGTTTGAAGCGCCGATCATAGCCGCAGGAGCTGCATCTCTATATGGCAATTTTATTAATTTAGCGAGACTGTAACCTAGCCAAAATATTAGATTGGTCTGGATGAACAGAGGGATCGCAATCCAAATAATAGTCAATGGATTCGACAGAATGACATCTCCTTTGAAACTGAATAACAGAATTAACGTAATCAAAAGCGCTATGATTGTAATTGGAGTCAAAAAATGTAGAAACTTTTCCTTGAACCAGATTTCGCCTTTGATCCGTAGAATCCACCTGCGAGATTGATACCCTGCAATTAAAGGGAGAGCAACATAAATTGTTATCGATAGCAGCAACGCCTGCCAGGGAACAGGAAGTCGTCCTATTCCGAGCAGGAAACCACCTAAAATTCCATATAGAATCAGCATGGTGAGTGAATTGATGGCAACCATAACCAGAGTCAGACCATCATTACCCCGGGCCAGGTAATTCCAGACCAGTACCATGGCGGTGCAGGGTGCGATGCCGAGTAGAATACACCCGGCCAGGTAACTACGCCATAGAGGCACTTGCAACATCTTAATTCCATTTTCAAATACGACTATACCTACACCATGCGTCGCTCCGACTGGCAGATCCAGTCCAAATGGCATTTTCACCAAATCCATTGCCTCATTGCCAATTAAGCTTCGAAAAATGAAACCAAGAAATACCAGTGCTATGCCATACATGGTGAATGGTTTCACCAGCCAATTGACGGCGAGGGTTAATCCGACCGGTTTTACACTCTTACCGGCTTTGATCACCTCGGGAAAATCTATTTTTACCATGATAGGATACATCATGAAGAAGAGGCAGATTGCGATGGGTATCGAAACGATCGGTGCATCACCCACATAAATGGACATTCCATCCAATGTTTTAGCTACGGAAGGAGCGAGTTTCCCCAATAATATTCCGCCGACTATACATAAGAAAATCCAGAGCGATAGGTAGTGTTCGAAGACACTGGTCATCTTGCGTTCATTTACATATTTTTGATCTGTCATTGTATTCGATTTCTCCGAGATGATTATTTCTTATTCAGACTTTGGGGCAAAGATTCCACGAACTCCCGGATCTCGTCGCGTACTCGCCGATAAATATTGAGCGCCTCTTCCTCGGATTGGGCCGATTTAGCCAGAAAAGGCGGATCGTCGAAACTCTTATGAATTTTTTTTACGGGTTTGGGGAAGACGGGACAGCTTTCCCTGGCGTGATCGCACACGGTAACCAGGTAATCGAACTCGATATGCAGTACATCGTTCACATGGGTGGATTGATGATGGGAGATATCCACGCCGGCCTCAGCCATCACCCGTACGGCGTACGGGTTGAGTCCGTGAGTCTCCACCCCTGCGGACCATACGTCGATCTGGTGCCCCTTTAAATAGCGTGTCCAGCCCTCCGCCATCTGGCTGCGGCAGGAATTGCCTGTACAGAGAAAGAGTAGTTTTATTTTTTTCATAACATCCTCGTTTATTCACAGTGTATTTTCTAGGTGTTTCTACGGTTTTTATGAAATGAGACGAGTATGGAAGAAAATGCGACGGTTAATTTAATAATGGTTTTAATTCTTCCATAGTCGGTACTCTGCCGATAATAACAACCTCACCATTCACAACCAGCGCGGGGGTCATCATGACACCAAAATCCATGATCTGATTGATATCCGTGACTTTTTCCAGGTGGTAGTCGATCCCTAACTCTTGTGCGGTACGTTCGGTGATCTCTGTCAGCTTATTACATTTAGGGCAACCGGTACCCAATATTTGTATTTTTACCATTGTTTGTTTTCCTTATCATTTTGATGAATACAAAAAAGTAGTTCATTTGAGAAAATTAGTCAGGCTTATATTGAAATTATCCGACTACAATAGAATTCCGTAAATTAATCCCGAAACTGTCGCCATGATCACGACCAATGTAACATAGACGATCGTCTTTTGAGTTCCGATCACGCTGCGGATGACGAGCATGTTCGGCAGTGACAGCGCTGGTCCAGCTAAGAGCAAAGCGAGGGCTGGACCTTTTCCCATCCCGTTGGCGATTAAGCCCTGCAGGATAGGGACTTCCGTTAATGTGGCAAAATACATGAACGCTCCGACGATCGATGCAAAGAAGTTCGATGCGAGTGAATTGCCCCCGACGAGAGATGCAATCCATTTGCCGGGTATCAGGCCACTTCCTCCGTCAGGGGAGCCTAACAAGAAGCCCGCAATCAGAACACCGGCTGCCAGCAAGGGTAATATCTGTTTTGCAAAGTTCCAGGTTTCGTTCATCCACGCTGACGGTTCGCCATCTGAGCGACTGAGGAGAATGGACGTCAAGATGACAGCCAGCGAGAAGGAGATCAGCGGTTGCCCCGGGACAAACAATGCAACCACGCCGACCAGCAGCGAAGCGATCAGGACCTTCTGCCAGCCAAGTTTCAGGATATATATTAACGAAATTGCGAACAAGATACCGAAAAATCCCGTTATCCACCATTTGGATGCCCAGATGTGATACCACAGGCCTTCCTGAGATCCCGGTTTACTCCAGTTAGCAACGATCAAAATGGCTACAAGGGTGAAGACATGGAAGACAGTCTGCCAGATGGAATGCTTTCCCCCGGTGTTCGGGATAGCGAGCTGTGCCTCCGCTTTACTCGCTTCTTCCTTGCGATAGATAAGATGCATCAGAAGTCCGATCACCACGCTGAACGAGACGGCTCCCACCACGCGCGCGATTCCTAATTCGAATCCGAGGATGCGCGCGGTAAGGATGATGGCCAGGATATTGATGGCTGGTCCTGAGTAAAGAAACGCGATCGCCGGTCCCAGTCCCGCACCGCGGCGATAGATGCCGGTGAACAGGGGAAGTATGGTGCAGGAGCACACGGCGAGTATGGTTCCGGATACAGAGGCCATGAGATAGGCCAGCCACTTTTTCGCCTTCGCGCCAAAATAGGTGATCACGGCAGCCTGACTCACGAACACGCTGATCGCTCCTGCGATGAAAAACGCAGGGACCAGGCAAAGCAGGACATGTTCCCTGGCGTACCACTTCAAAAGCACCAGCGAATCGTTAATCGCCCGGGTAAACTGTTCCTTTTCGACGGGCAGAAACCAGGCGACGATAAATAGAGTGATAATCCAGAACAAGGTGTTGCGTTCATTTCTCCAGTTCATGTTTTTTCCTGTTGATAATATTTCGTTAAATAGCGAAATGATATAGGCAAAAAAATTATAAACTACACAAAGTTGTTCGATCGATGTTCTTTACCTGTTGCTTATCTTTCAGGATAATGGGATCATCGTTCAGCCACGACCTGATCAGAGGAAGAATGGCTTTGATATAGACATGTTGCGAGGCTCTGTTCAGATGGTAGTTCACCCATTTATGCTCTTTCTGTTCAAAGATCAACTGCGCATCTTTCAGAATGCTGAGATGTTTTGATGTCGTCGAGGTAGCCAGACCGAGAATCGATTTAATTTCACAGACGCATAATGGTCTCTCTTCCAGCATCTTCAAAATGCGAATTCTGTTCTTGTCAGACAGGGATTTAAATAGTCTTGTTATGTGATCGTATTCCATCATTTCTCATTTCGTTTAAAGTCGAAATATAATATATTTAACTGATGATGTCAAGTAAAATTTTTATAGATAACATAAATTTTGGTGCATTCTGTGATTTAATGTAAATATAAATCATTAATTTCTTGACAAATAAATTTATATGAGTTATATTATAATCATAACAAATTTATATCTTTGTCAAATTGGTTAGGTTTTACGGCAGAGTTAAGATTTGTCATGAATTTGTTTTATTGAACTAACAATTAATTAAGGAGAAAGCCTATGGAAGAAGAAAAAGTAGGTTGTGCCCGTCCCACGGGTGGTCCAGTAGGCGAGTCGTCTGAGAAACAAGTAGTAAAAGAAGAAACCATAAGCAAGGAGGTTCCGAAAATGATCAAAGTAGGACAAAAGGCGCCGGATTTTGTTGCTCCTGCCTATCACAAAGGGAAATTTACGCAAGTCAAATTGTCCGATCACCTGGGTAAATGGGTAGTACTGTGTTTCTATCCGGGTGACTTTACCTTTGTCTGAGCGACGGAAGTTTCAGCAGTTGCTGAAAAATACAATGAATTTCAAAAGCTCGGTGTTGAAGTTTTATCGATGAGCGTTGATAGTCAATTTGTGCATAAGATGTGGGATGATCATGAACTTTCGAAGATGGTTTCCGGAGGCATACCCTTCCCCATGTTGTCCGATGCCGGAGGAAAAGTGGGAACTGTCTATGGTATTTACGATGAAAATGCTGGAGTCGAGACACGTGGCAGATTTATCATCGATCCTGATGGTGTTGTTCAGGGATTCGAAGTATTAACTCCGCCGGTCGGAAGGAACGTAAGCGAGTCATTGCGACAGATACAGGCTTTCCAACTGGTGAGAAAAAGCAAGGGTTCAGAAGCCACACCGTCAGGGTGGAGACCCGGAAAGATGACCCTCAAACCAGGTCCCGACCTGGTCGGCAAGGTATGGGAAGTCTGGAAAACAGACATGGCTTTTGATTAAACGCACAGAACGAAAATGAGTATCGATGCTTTTAACCGTATCATCAGTCGGTTCTGTTTTACAATGTCACTGGATGCTTTAAAGGCGTCCCTAATCATTTTCAGTACCTGGTAAAAAATAAAGATCGACTTTCGATTCACGGAAGTCGATCTTTTTCCACAGTCGCAGATGGTGCAATTGAATTTCAATAGAGTAAATTAACCTTCCGTATCTGCATTTCGAGAGCATGAATTTGTCGCGCAGAGGAGTGGATGGGATATCTCACCGTCACAACGCGTCGTCTTTGCAGACGAGTATTCATCCTGTGTTAGAGGCGGCAACTTATTGTAAAATTTGTGCGATACAAGGTTAAAATCAGCAATTTTTTGTTGACTTTTGAACTAAATTAGAGTATATAGTAGAAGTACGCATCACAATGGTTTAAATGAATTAACTCCGAACAGAATCGCTTAATCTCTTATTCTTTCACAAATCAAACCTTCCCCATAGACGAGTTGTTTTGTCAAAGCATCGCTTGTAAAATACAGTAAACCTTTCAACATGTATCTTGACGCAATTTATCGAAATGATACGGGGCAACTTCAAGCTTGAATTATACTCGATATTTGCGATCAGCTTGTTTGAATGGGATCGATATGGCGATGAAGTTAAAGCATTACGGGTGATATAATGATACCGGTACTGGTAACTTTTCTTATCACATGGAGGAAATGAGATATGGACGACGACGAACGTTACATGATTGAGCCCGCGATGGATCCGACAAGTGTTTATCCCCGTGAAGGAGACGAAACGGTCTGTTATCTGAAAAATGTTGTTTTTAATGCGAACATACGCGTTGGCGATTACACGATCTATCATGACTATCGACATGGTATGAATTTCGAGAGGAAAAATGTGGTCTTTCATCATGATCAACAAAACACCAGGCTGATCATCGGAAAATTTTGTTGTATCGAGGCTGGAGTGAAATTCATTCTGAACAGGAGGAATCAACTGACGGATAGCATCAGTTCCTATCCGTTCTCGTTCTGGGGGCATAGGACGGAGAACGAGTTAAGGGTAAGCGATACCCAGGAGAAGAGGTATGATATTGTGATCGGAAATGATGTATTGATCGGTTACGAAGCGATTATTATGGCGGGTGTGCACATCGGGGATGGTGCCGTTGTGAGGCCGCGGTCCGTGGTCACACACCATGTCGATGCGTACACCATCGTAGCCGGCATACCAGCACAGGCAGTTCAGAATCGATTCGATCGGACGGTCACCGGCATGCTGTTGCGGTTGAAGTGGTGGGACTGGGACATCGTAAAAATAAGACAGTATATGTCGTTGCTCTGCAGTAATTCGACTGAGGAGTTGAAAAAATTCTTTTCAAGCCTCGATATACCATGAAATCCGGATTCAGGTGTTCATCTCATCGCGCTGTGCAGCGCGGGGGTATGGTCTCAGTTCTCATCGGTAATGATAATTTGCTGACCGGATCGTACGAATAAGATGTCGTGAATATCCTGGAATCGTTTGAAAAATTCGCCCTTTTCATCCGTTAATTTCTGGAGTGAGAAGCCCATGATGACCAGATCGGCACCCTTCGAGTGCTCAGATACGAGCTGGTCGTACGTTTGAAGTTCCTTGTTCCATGGTATCTTCTGAACGTTTTTCTGGGAGATAGGAATTCGTCCCTGATCGATCAGTCGATTTAAGCGTTCGACTTCGACGTTAATCTCTTTCTCCTGAAAGGCAGCGAAAAGTTGAATGGCACATCCTCTCCATTGCGGATGGCCCATGATAATGTAAGCCAGGAGGATCATGAAGTTGGCATTTCGATAGTCGCCCGTATTCAGCCAGATATGGATGTGTTTTTTATATCCGAAGTGTCTGTCGGAAGATCTCAGCACACAGATATTGAAATTGACGACAGAGGCAAATTGGCAGCCGTCGATGATTTCAAGTATCTCCGAATCATCGTTTTCATCAAATTCAAACAGGATGCTGTTATTTTCGAGTCCGGAAACCCCGGGAATCTGAATGATTTGTGCGATGGCAGTCTTAAAGCTGGGGGAGATGATGGTATCGACGTAGATGCCGGCCTTAGAGTCGGCTCCCATTTTAATCAGTTGATCCAGGATTTTTTTGGATTCGTCCTGAGTCTCTTCGTTGAGCTGTCCTTTTATAAAATGGATGAAAGTCCCGAATCCGTAGTAGTGTGATATCCAGCGCAGCAGATCAAACGGGGCAAGACGTCGCAAGGAATTCGAGGATATCGCGATGAACGAAGGTCGCCAATTACTGAGGATATCTTCTGTTTGTTTTCGCTGGATGAGTACCTGTAATCTGCGTGTGGCCTGAAAAAGCACCCCTTTGAGCATGGCGGACAGATCATCGCCTTCGCTGCGGTGTTTCAGGTAAATATAGATTAAGATAATGGAGACGAATGCGAGCAGCGCATAGGCGGATGACATCTCGAACATGATTACGAAGCAGAACAGAGCGCCAACGAGTGAGAGATACCATTTCGATCGAAAGGTCGGCCGATACGATGGATTCCCTGCGAAATGTTCCAGGAAGCTCACGAGACAGAGTGTGCCGTAGGTGATCATGAAAAACATACTGATGACCTTAGCGACGAAGTTGACGCTCCCCAGTGATACGAACGTCAACACGATGACGGCTGTAAACGCGGTGGCGTTCACAGGTTCATTCGTCTTGCCTTTTCCCTTGGCAATGAATCGATTAAACTCTTCGAACGGGAACACCTGGTCTTTAGCGAGAGCCTGCATGGTTCGCGGTGCGATTAATATTGATCCGATAGCGGAAGAAAGCGTCGCCGCCGCGAGTCCGATAGGGATGATGGGGCCCCACAATGCGATTTTGCTCATGGAGAACTGATCTTCAGCCAGGACATCAATGGGCAGATTGGTAGCCAATTTAAAGACGACGAAGATATAGATCACCAGTCCCGTTAAGGTGGCAGTGATCGTGCCCAGGGGGATGGATTTGCGCGGATTCTTCAAATCGCCGGATAGACCCACACCGGCCGTCATCCCGGTGAACGCAGGAAAGATAATGGCGAATACTGTAAAGAAGCCGATGGGATCGTCTATGGTTTTAAACATATCGATCTCAGCGATCTCCACAGCGGATGAGCCCATGAAGAACATGAGCAACGAAATGGCGAGGGTAGAGACCACGACGTAGAGCATCGGGATGCCGAAGGTAGCACCTTTCTTGACGATACTGAACAAAAGAATGATAGTCGCCGGAATGCTGACCATCCATGTCGCCGGCGCTATTCCGGTTTTTGCCTGGATTAACGGGAATAATGGTGTGAAGGCTTCGGCAAACGCGATCATATAAAACGCTACTGAAATCGCCTGTGATAAATAGAGCGAAATTCCGATGGTACCTCCCAGCATCTTACCGAAGGAACGGCTGATCATATAATATTCACCGCCGCCCTCAACCTTAAGGTTGGTGGCGATCTCGGCGATGGCCAGAGCCGTTGGGATCGTGATCGCATGGCCGATGAGGATGATGAGTATCGATCCGGCTAAACCCACATGAGCAACGGCAAAGCCGAAACGCAGGAATACGATAGTTCCCAATATGGTGCTGATGGCAGCCAGAAATACCGGTGCAGTTCCGAATCCATATCCTTTGCTTACTTTTGCTTTTGCCACAATGGTTATCCTCCTACTACGATGTAAGTTTAATTCGGTCTTGCGATCCATGAACCATGTCGCTTATCCTGACTTAATCCGGTTACAGCTATCGCGAGAAAGCGGGCAACTGATTACCAGCGTTACTTGCTCTTTGTCTTCGTCGAGCACTATGCGACGATTTTTTGTAAATTACCCAGATATTCTTTCGATTTATTTCAGGACATCGTCGATTCTGGATTTGGGTTGCGACCTTACCGTTGTTTTGACTACCCAGGCGTCCTCAAATCCTTTTTCGATCGCGCTATGTTGCAGCATATCGGCCTCGAACCGGGTAATACAGTCACCGACTCTGACTTTGTAGTACGGACTATCGAACGTTAAGTAAACATTCTCTAAGAATTTAAGTATGGCATCCTGTTGTATCTCTCGCGCCTTCATCTCATCCGCGACAGCACATATCTGCACCCTGTAACCCGGTACATTCTTGTCAGGCTTCTCTGTCTCATCGCTGATGTCTAATGCGGACATGTCAAAGTTGCTGGAGGACTCTTCTGTCTCCTTGCGGTTGATCGTAATTTCATCATCTTCAAGAACAGCGGGATTGAAACTCTCATCGATGGCGCTCATTTTCGCATCGGATTCTGCCTCTTCTTTTGTCACTTTTTGCGTTGTCGCACAACCGCCGATAAATAATAAGAGGATAATGATGACATAATGTCTCATGTTTTTCTCCCTGATCATCAATGAACAAAACCTTTTTATTTGGCAGCGACCCCTTGGTTTTTTTTATACACCCCTCGCATTGGTGTCCATACAAACTCGATCGCGAACCATATTAAATCCTGGTCAAACTCGCCACTGTTCGACCTCAGATCACTAAAATATAAATATAGATAAACGCAAGGATAAAATCAATGAAAAATTTAAACTATCATCGTACTATCTGCACCCTTATCACGATAGGCTCATCTCTGATCGGGTTTCATTCTTTGTATCCCGTTTCGATCGCAAAATAAATACTCTAACCCATAAACCTCGCAGTTAGAGTTATGCGCCATTAGCGCCTGCGTGGAAATTATTAGTTGAAGCATAGAGAAACCAGTATTAT